>VYFM01000344.1:0-2301 GCA_009842375.1 Candidatus Poribacteria bacterium
CTCATGAACGGTGAAAACATGAATAGTCTTGTCGTAACGTTGTGAGACTCAATAGTCATTTTATTTTCTTTAGTATTAACACCAGTATCCTTTTTCGGTTCAAAATATATATCAGGTGCGTCAACCTTAAATGTTTCCACTATAAGTTCATTCGGTTTCTCAGCCTTTATATTTCCAATAACTGGAACATCAGGTATTTTGATGAACTTATTTTCCTTGTGTGAAAATCTATATAGATTCAGCCTGGAATCTATGTCGTTTATAGCATAAAGGGTTCCGTCAAGTTCTACTATACGTTTGTATTCATTGGCATCACCAGTAACTTGCGTCCATGTTTCTCCACTGTCAGAGGAACGGACGACCCTGAGTTCACTGATGTTCGCGTAAACCGCGTTGTTCATGACAATCAACTGGTGAACAAAAGTATTGATAATCCCTGTATTTAGGCTATGCCACGACGCACCGCCATCGTTTGTTCGGTGAATTCCCGACAAACTGCTTCTATAAACTGTGTCGTCATTCAACAACACAACTCCAGAAACATTGTTTGAATCTTCTATTTCCTCTAAATGTGTCCACGTCTGACCGACATCAGTTGAATATGAATGATCCTTTCCGACAACCACCAAGACCTTTTCTCCAGATGCTGCTATTTGGATATTGGGACTTTCAAAGATGACTGTCTCATATAATGTAGCCGAAATTCCACGCAACAATGGTTCTTTTTTCTCTATAGCATCGGGTTTAGGTGTTATATCGTTCCAAGTGTTTCCCATGTCGTTCGAGTGATAAAGCAACCATGAGGCTTGTTGTAATTTCAACTCCATTAATTTTAGATCCAAATCTATTTTATTAGCATTCCTATCCCAAACTGTCCGTGCTGCCACATAGATATGTTTCCCACTGACTGCTACCTCTGGGATGTCAAGTGTTTTGTCCGGAAAGTTTTCTTGATCAATCAACACCTGTTCCCATTTATCGTTGTTGAGACGATATAATCCTTTATTCGTGCCAGCATAGATTGTGTCCCCAATAGCAGCAATTGCATGGATTTTCGTATCTTCCAATCCATCAAGCAGTAGTATCCATGAGTCACCGAGATCATCTGATCGGAAAACACCGAACTTGTAAGCGATATAGATTGTCATATCCGCACCTTGCTCACCGTCTGTCAATACCATGTCTACAACACGCCCCGCATCCCCTCCAATGACTTCACAAAGTGTCTCCCACGTTTCACCTCTATCGTTAGATTCTAAAATATGTGTATCAGTAGCGAGGTAAAGTGTTCCCTCTTTTTCTGCGACAGACCACCACCACTGGTCATCATATAGCGGTGGTGAGGGACCTTTGATTGTGTTTATGAGTTTCCACGAGGCGCGGTCATCTGTAAGTCTGTAAAGACCGTTGAGTGTGCCTGCAAAGACATCGCCATTCGTTGTTGAGAACAGAGTCGATATTGCCCCACCTTCCGGACCTCTTGCTTGAACCCATTCTGATTCAAAGTCTGAGTTCACTGTTTCGTCTGCCTCGGCTGCAGCGAATAGGTGTGTGTCCGGTTGCTGTTCTGTGCCATTATCCCTACCGATAGCATCTGACTGTCCAACCTGATGTCGTTTTGCTATTTCTGCCGATGAATCCAAAACAATTTGCGCGTCCACGATTTCAATCGTTGATTCTGATGTGGACTCCAAACTATACGGCTTTTGGTATCGTTGTAGATTTATCCCACCAATTCCCATCAGCAATAAGACCACTATCGCGGACACTGCGGATAAACCTATTGGCACAAGCGGTTTGCTACCACCAGACGATCCTGTTGGATTGAGTTGAGATATTTTTCTCATGATGTTTTCTGTTGTGTGTGTTGGGAATTGGATACTACCTAAGTTGTCTTGAATCACTGATTCATCCTCTTTTAACCGCTCTCTCGCACGACGCAGCCGACTCTTAATTGTGTTGATAGATACCCCTAAAAACTTACCAATCTCTTTTGCAGTCATTTCGCCTAAATAAAAGAGTGTCATTATCGTCCGTTCACTTTCAGGCAGTTTTTTCAGAAGTCTGTTCACGATTTCAAGCCGTCTCTCTGTCGTCTCTCTTTCCCGCTGTTCCGATGTATATCTATTATATGAAGTTGCGTCAATCTCTGTCATGGATGTGACCTCTAAGGATTGAGACCTTGTTTTTTGTTTCTGATTCCACCTGATACATAAACGATTGGCAATGACATATAGCCATCCAGCAAATTGGTTTGGGTTCTTGAGTGTCGCGAGATTTCTGTATACTTGGACGAAAGCA
>VYFM01000344.1:2311-2837 GCA_009842375.1 Candidatus Poribacteria bacterium
CATCCTGCGTAATCTCTTCGGCATGGTGAAAATCCCCTATTTTCCGCCATACAAACGCATGAACCCCTTTCCGATACTTTTCAACTAAGGTGCTGAATGCAGCATCTTCCCCCGCCAACACTTTATGTATGAGTTGAACATCGTCCTCTACCATCGTAATACTCCAATAATGTATTGATATGATTTCAGTGTCATATATATTTACACTATATGGGTGGTAAATGTTCCTGATAACCAATTGTCAATACATATAGTGCTTTTACTCTATTAAAGATACAATTGAGAAACAAAAAGGGTGCATAAAATGAGATTTTGTATGAATTTTTGTCTGAATCGCGTGTTGTCCGAATCGCGGATTACACGGATTGCGCGGAGGAACGCGGATTTCTGAGACTTCGCATCCCATAACCCCTTCAAATCACAAAACAAAACTTTAGAAGGGACGCTTGGAGACGCAAACTCAAAACCGCGTTCCTCCGCGCAATCCGCGTCCTCCGCGATTCAGACAAAAGCCCTGTCGGACAGC
>VYFM01000186.1 GCA_009842375.1 Candidatus Poribacteria bacterium
CCGAACTCCTCCGGGCCGCGTTCTTCGCGCCCAGCGACGACATCGACGCGGACTCCCGGGAGAGGCAGGAATCGTGCTTCGAACAGGAGGCGGGGCACATCGCCATCCGGCTCCTTGAGTCCGACGAGGAGGCCATGAGGAAATCCATCGCCGACGTGGTGGCGGAGGAACTCTTCTGGCTGATCCCCAGGGATCGGGGCGTGGACATCTCCGTCCGGGGGCGGAAGGTGACGGTGGCGTTGCGGGAGCAGTCCTGCTGACCCCATGGAAGCCGACTTGCGCCGGTCCGGGCCATCCCGGCCTCCCGGCTGAACGCTCCCCTGAGGGAATGCTGGACCAGTCCGGGACAGCAACAATGTTGGCGCAATCCGGAACAGGCGGCCTCATGCAGCGCGAAGCTGCTGTTTTTCGTGGTCCGCGACCGGCGCCGCGAGGAGCCGTAGGCCGGGCCGGGGCGGGATGAAGGACGGTGGCGAGCGGGAGAGATTCCCGCCGCCTGCCACCGGCACTCAACTCCGCCACCATGCCCCGCGCATGGTTTTTCTCCTTTTTCAACTTCCGGATTGCCGACGGAGGTTTCATGAAACTCATCACGAAAAAGCAGCGCGAAAAGCTGCTCAAAAACGGCAGGAACCGTCCCGAAGACCCCAAGCCCGTGGTCAAGCTGTTCAATCCCACGGGCGCGGCGACCTGGCTCTTCACCGAACTCGACGAGGACGGCGATACGCTATTTGGCCTATGTGATCTGGGCTTCGGGTTCCCGGAGCTCGGCTACTGCAGCCTGAAAGAGATTTCCGCTCTGCGCGGCCGCTTCGGCCTCGGCATCGAGCGCGACCTGTATTTCAAGGCCAAGGGGCCCCTCTCGATTTACGCCGAGGCGGCGCGCAACGCCCGCCACATCGTCGAATTCGGCCCCGAACTGGACGCCGCCATCGAAAACCACCGGGCCAAGGCGACCGCCTGAGCCCCTTTTTCAGGTTCTCTTTCCAGCGCCCGTTTCCCGGCTACAGGAGCCGGGTCAGCCGGGGTCCGGCAGGCAGGCCGGAGGTCGCGGGTGTTTTCAGATCCATCCGCAACGCCCGGTTTTTTCAACTTCCCAGGTACCGGTTCCCGGCACCCCAACCACGGAACTTAAAAAAATGCTCGATGCCGTTCCGACTGCGGATGAATCCGTTCCCTTATCTTCTGTATCCGGCGTTTCGGCCCCCGTAGATGCGCCGCCGTCCGGCGCGGGTCCGATCATGGAAGCCGCCCGCGCACTGGTCCCCGTCCTCGAGGCCGGCCGTCCCATCGACGCCGTTGTGCTGCGCGACACCATGACCAAGGCCTTCGGCGCCAGCGACGCCGACGGCGCCTGGCTCTGGAAACAAGCCTACGAAGCCGCCGAATCCGCGGTTATTTTGTTCATCATCCGCTATGGCCATGCGATGAGGAAGAAGGCCGGGCCCGGTCCCGACGGCCCCCGGAAGATGCTCAGGATGCTGGAGGCGGTTGCGGCGCTGGAACCGTCCCAAACCAGAAGATCAAATGAACAGGTTCGGCTGCAGCAGTTCTCCACGCCGCTCCCCCTCGCCTACGCCGCCCTGCAGGCCGCTGCCGTCCGTCCGGGGGACATCGTGCTGGAGCCCTCCGCCGGCACCGGCATGCTGGCCGTCATGGCCGAATGCGCCCTCGCCGGCCGCAACAGCCGCGCACGGGGTTCCCTCGTCCTGAACGAACTCGCCGCGGTTCGTGCCGGACTTCTGTCGGCCCTGTTTCCGGAGGCGTCCGTCACCCGGCACAACGCCGAGGCCATCGCCGACCACCTGCCCGACGTCCGGCCGTCCATGGTGCTCATGAACCCGCCATTTTCAACTTCACCGGGTGTGGATCGAAAACGCATCGACGCCGACCTGCGCCATCTCCGATCCGCCTTCTCCATGCTGAGGCCCGGCGGCCGGCTGGTGGCGATCACCTCGACGAACTGCGTGCCCGGGGACCCTGACTGGAACACCTGCTTCGGTTCCCTGTCTTCGCTCCCGGGCGTCAACGGCCATCCGCGGGTGGTGTTCACCATGGCCATCGATGGACGCGCCTACGCACGGCGCGGCACCGGCTTCGACACCCGGCTGACGGTCATCGACCGTTCCGACGCCTCCACGAACGTAGATCCGGAACTGGAAAGGAATGCCCGTGTCGGCAATGCCGCCGAACTGCTGGACGCGGTGATTGCCGGGGTTCCGCCCCGGCTGCCGATGGAGGCGGCGACCACGGATCTGTTCGGCATGTTCGGCGATACTCGCATCGCCCCCGGCAGCCGGAAGCCTTCCGGACGGGGACCCTCCCGCCGTGGAAGACCGCGGAAGGATGCAATCAAGAGAAACTGGGGGGCGGTTTCCGAGATCGTCCCCGAACGCCCCGAACTGAAGTTTGAGAAACCGGCTTGCCGGGATTCCGGAGCCGGGCCCTACGAGCCCTGGCGGCCCACGGTGGTGCGGATTCCAGGCGCGGTGGAGCACCCCACCCCGCTGGTGCAGTCCGGGGCCATGGCGGCGGTGTTCCACCCCGTCCCCTCGTACCGGCCCATGCTGCCGGAGCGTGTGGTGAAGGAAGGACTCCTGTCCGACGCCCAGCTGGAAAGCGTCACCCTCGCCGGCGAGGCTTTCTCAAGTTATGTAGGTGGGGTTTTCCGGATCGGTGAGGGTTGGGAAACCGTGCACCGGTGCGACAGTGCTGACGGGGACAACGGTTCTCATCAACTTACGGATGGCGACTCATCCACCACTGAGGCCGAAAAACTATCGGCACCCGTGAAGTTCAGAAAAGGATGGATGCTGGGGGATGGGACGGGGGC
>VYFM01000268.1 GCA_009842375.1 Candidatus Poribacteria bacterium
GATTATGATATTTTGAGAAAACTCTCTTTAACTCTGGAGAGATCCTTGGTTCTTCTGTTGTTTGCTCTGAATTAAGATCGGTTACTTTACTTCCTGTGTCGACATTGACATCATTAGATTGTTTGACAGGTTCTAATGTTTCCTTTGGTGTGTTTTCAAGACCGGTCTGTTCGGGATTGGTTACTTCATCTACAGAAACCTCAGTGGCATCTTTAGCGGTGCTGTTAGTTTGTTGTTTAGGTGGCGTTTCCAAAGATAACTCTTGAACGAATCTTTTTGTATCGTACTTTACATAAATGGTAAAAACTATCGCTATAAAGACCGTTACGACACCGGTATAAATTAGTCTACGCATTTTATACTCCAGTTGTTTTGTTTAGTAGTTTTTGTCTGAACCAAGACTTATACCATTTCCAAATGATTAAGGATCCTTATCTTGTAGGTCGGAGTGAGCGAAGTGAACTCCGACCTACAAGATAAAGACTATCCATCAATCTGTTCTTTCAAACTACGTGTCTCTTTCACAAGTTTTAGTAGTTCCTCTATTCGTTCCTTGTGCTGAGGAGTTTTTGAATCGATATTTGGAAGAACACTCTCAATCGTCTGTTGCACTGCTGCTAAACTTCCCTGCTTCGCCCAAAAACTTTCGTGTAAGATTTCAGCAAACTCAGCAATAGCAGTGACAAGTTGGTAAGCTGGGGATGTATCTTCATAAGACTGTTTCAACTGATTAGTGGAAAATGTCTCGTTAATTTCCGAAACTCTGGTTGTATCGGGGTCTTCCTGACGGATAAAGACAGTCGCGAGTTTTCCATCAGCATTTTCATGGAGTTTTATCTCATAGAGTGCAGTTACGCTATGTCCCGAACCAACTTCCCCTGCATCCACATCATCTTTACGGAAATCTTCATGAGCGAGAGAACGGTTTTCATAGCCGAGTAGACGAAAACGACTGACTGTTTCTGGATTGAACTCAACCTGAATCTTTGCGTCTTTTGCTATGACTTGCAGCGTCCCCGTCAGGTTCTCTATAAAGATACGTTTTGCTTCCTTTATGGTATCAACATAAGCATAACTACCGTTGCCTTTATTGGCAAGTTGCTCCATTAGCACATCGTTGTAATTACCCATGCCGAAACCAATTGTTGTAAGCGTAATTCCTTCTTTCACGTAGGTACTAATCTCTTTGAGAATTGCCTCAGGACCAGTCCGACCAACATTTGCAACACCGTCAGAACAGAGAATTACACGATTGATACAGTTGGATTTAGAATTCTTTAGTGCAAGTTTGTATCCAACCCGTAGTCCTTCCTCAGCATTCGTTGCCCCATCGGTATGAAGGTTATTTATCGCTTGGATGATGTATTCACGATTCTCAATGCTTGTGTGTGGGAGTACAACACGTGCGTTGGATCCGTAGACAACTATCCCAACCTTATCCGTCGGACGCAGTTGATCAACCAGGAGCGTCAACGCTCTCTTTACCAACCCTAATCGGTTTTCCATACTCATTGAGCCTGAGATGTCAACCACAAATGTGAGTATCGCATCCTTGCGGTCATCATCTGAAATGACACGTCCCTGAATGCCGATACGAAGCAGTTGAAGTCTTTTACCTTCTCCAAACTTTGAGGGTGCTCCCTCAAGATGAACAGCGAATGCGTCATCAGATGGAGGAGTATAGTTGTAATCAAATGCATTGATATACTCTTCCACGCGCACAGCTGCTGCAGGTGGTAAATTCCCATCTCGTAGATATCGACGCATCACAGAATATGAAGCAGTATCTACGTCCATTGCAAATGTAGAAAAGTGGTCATCTTCAGTATCAATGAATGGATTGGTGCCATGGTTCTTATGGAAAACATCTTGATATGCCGTACCGTTTGGTGGGTTTAGTTGTGTAATCTGTTGTTTAGATGCAGCTCTATTATATGTTGATATCCCTCTTGCTGCAGGTGATCGTACTTGTTTGTAAACAGATCCGCTCAGTTTTGCTTTCGGTTGTTCCGATGCATCAAAGACCTCTAAACCGACCATGTCTTTGTGCGTAGTTTGTTCTTCTATATGAATACGATTTCCAATGAATAACACACCAAGTATGAGAAGAGCGATGGAAATAAAAAACGCTCCTGAAATTCTTTTGATACGCATTGCTGATTCCTCCAAGAAAACTTACAAGTATTATGGGAGTGTTAAAGCAAATTGCGTGCCAATTCCAGAAGCGTAAAATATCCGTATTTTCACAGCAGAATCATCAGATACCTGCACCGTCCTGTGCATAGTCTATACAATGCTGCACAAAAATGGACAATAGTACTTAGTTTTTTGTTTGTGTTTGTAGCAAGTATTCTGATATTTGCTGTACTAACTGTTTTTTTACCTGTTTTATTTTCGGTAATCCTGCGAGATTGTTAACCTCATCAGGATCATCTTGCACATTAAATAGAAGATACGGTTCTTTCTCTCTATTTAAAGCAATTTTCCATTCTTGATTTAGCAGCATTATTTCACGAGATATTTCTGAAATAGCAAATTCACGGTGGGTTGTTTCAATGTCATCAAGAACAGGACACAATGATTTACCGAATTGGGTGTGATTCATCTCACTTCCAGCCAGTTCAACAAGTGTGGGACCAATATCCATCCATTCGACAGGATTATCGCATATTCGGTCAGAAATATTATCTTTTAAGGTATCGGGCGTTCGCACAAGGAATGGAATGCGAACAGCACCATTTAGAAAGTTACTTTTATATATTAACCCATAATCTCCGTTCATTTCACCGTGGTCAGAACAGAAAACAATCACCGTATTGTCGAGTTCACCGT
>VYFM01000079.1 GCA_009842375.1 Candidatus Poribacteria bacterium
CTTTAGTCTTACCTGATGATAGTGCATTTTTAATAAACGAATATTTATTAGAGGCAGCACGTGCACGATCAACTGCAGTTTTGGAGAAATAATGCTTAGCCCCTCTAATTGAATAAAACGTTTGGAAGTCATTTTTCAACCTGTATGTCGCCCCATACGATCTAATATGGCGTTGACCGATCGCTTCAACACTATTGTTTGTGAATCTATTATATTCAAATTGTAGCGATTTTCGATCATATTGGGAACATCCAGTTAAGGGTGCGAGATTTTTTCTAAATTCATATAATGCCTTATCCCACATTTCATAATTCTTTGAAGCTTGGGAGCCTAAATCACGCGATTCTGGGGGCGGAGATCCCATCTTTTTCTCAGTTTGCATCATTGTTACCAACTCGTATTGTGTCTTCAAACAAGCATGATAATTCTTATTCGCATCAGCTAAATTGAAAATTATATTTGCCAATAAAGTCTTATGGTCAGTATAAAAGTCTCCTAGTACATCTTTAACAACGGAATTCGCTACATACTGAATTACAGAATCTGTTAATTTTTCATGCGTTATCCACCTAAACCTCTCAATAGGTGGTTTTTCTTCGCCAATTAGTTGGGGGACATCTGGATCAAATAATAACGGATCAGCGAAATTCTGAAATACCCTCCTGCATTTTTCTGTCGTCCACAAATAAGGTTTATATAGCTTATGGTCACGAAGGATTTCATGCGTAATCTTTATTCCCTTCTCTAAGGCAGGATTTAACCGGACTTGCAACTGATTGACTGCCCCGAGTTGGACTAATTGCAGTGTCAACCCTCTAATTTTATTTAAATCACTATATTTTTCAGTCTTAATGACATTACCAAGTACTACACTTTCTAGCTTTTTCTGCGCAAGATTTGCTTGGACATCCAGTGAGGAGACTCGTCGCCTTTCTTTTATGCCGGTCTCGGTTTCGATTATGGTATTACCCACATTGAGCAGCATGAAGAAGACATATAAAAAAGGATTAGTGAGTTCGGAACCTTGGTTGTTTTCCATTTTAGTTTTTCTCCATTGTTATCATATCTTCGGTGTCAAAACCTCATTAAAAATAGCAGCTATTGGTTAAAACCTTGTAGGTAGCAACTTAGGTTATTTAAGCGTATTCCTGTCAATACGACAAGGGGTTCGGTGCTTGTTACAGTTAGTGAGCGGTAAATATGCGCTGGAACATCGATTCGGTCACCACGGTGAACGGTATCTTTTTCTCCGTTGACTTTCACCTCTGCAGTACCTGATAAAACACATAGTACCTCGTCAAATGCCTTAAATGCATCGGCACATACGTTGATGCAATTAAGGTACTTACCACCAGGACGACCTGACCATTGGGACGTGTCAAATCCCTCAGATTGTAATTGTTTCTTTAGAGCATCTTCATCGTCAGTTTTTTCTAACCAACTCGTTTTCCACTCCATAAGTTATTCTCCTGCAGTTTGGGCGGTTTAGAATTAGTGTTACCTGTTGATGATGATGTATAACAATTCAACAAACGTAGAAAAGTAAGTGAGGCACATTATTGTACCTCACGGCATGTTAACGCTAACGATAGTTTTTAATTCGTTTTTTCTTGTAAGCCCACATGATACCTCGCCCGATAAGAAAAATTACCGTAATTATTATTATACCAGCAAGGATTTCCACAGGTGATCACCTCCTTATGTCTTGTCCGTTGGTAAAACGACAGGTGTTGTCCGCCTCTTTGTAGCGCAAACTTTCCAGTTTGCGTGTCTTATGCACAAACTGGGAAGTTTGTGCTACAAAGATAGCATCATTCCAACGATGTCCGACATTTGAACCCATTGAAATGATACGTGTCGGACATCGCTTCGCTCACTCCGAGTAGTCGCATCTATTTTTTTCGTTCGTCATAAATAATGTAGCCACCAACCACACCACAGAACAAGAGTAGCAATATCGCCAGAATTGCCTTCGCTTTGATGACCTCTGGATCAGGTGGTGGTGGTGGGACTGGTCCATAAGATAATGGATCTACTGCTTCTGTCTCTGCCAGATCTAATGCATTTTCAGCAACAGCATCAGGATCGTAAGTAGACAACCCAAGATCGTTTCCAACACCAGTAGAAATTGTATATTCAGTACCGGTATCTTCAAAGTTAAGTGACTCAAAGTTGAAATCTGTGTCGTTGAAATCTCCGAAGTCAAAATCAAACATAGTTGGACTCCATTGTTTTTAGTTTGATAATTAAATCCAATTACCACTGTAGGGTTAGGTAGAGGGGCGAAACCGAACATGTAGTGCTCTATAATGAGGCAAGATGTCGGGTTTCGTGCCTCTACCCGACCTACAGAAGAGCGGGCGAGGTGACCTCGCCCCTACGCAATGTAAATAACTGTAGTCGGATCTATTTCCGTTCTTCGTAGATTACATAGCCAACTACACCTAAGAAAACAAGCAATAGGAGTCCGGCAAGAATTGCCTTCGCTTTCAGGATCTTTTCCCATTCTTCTTTATCCCAGTCATCGTCCCAGTGATTGTGTAATTCCTGTGCATCGCCATCCAGAATAGATTCGGCTTCTGTCTCTGCCAGATCTAATGCATCCTCAGCAACAGCATCAGGATCGTAAGTAGACAGTCCAAGATCGTTTCCAACACCATCTATACCAGTAGAAACTGTGTATTCAGCACTGGTATCAAAACTAAGCGACTCAAAGTTGAAATCCGTGTCGTTGAAATCTCCGAAGTCTAAATCGAACATAATAGTCTCCTATTCTCTAATAAAAAAAAGAAATATTTTATATTATAGTGGTAATTATGATAACATGAGTTC
>VYFM01000627.1 GCA_009842375.1 Candidatus Poribacteria bacterium
GTCTATATAAGGTTCCCCGTCATCTTTCACACCGTTTCCATTGATGTCTTGATAATCTCCAAGTCTACCATTATTATCAATGTCAATGAAAGTTGTCCGTGGAATATCGTCAATTCCAAGTCGAATCCAACTAAGTCCGATACTACCAATTTCTTCAATTTGATGAACATAGTTCACGAAATTATAACTGACTAATCCTTTACTGAGAAAACTACCATCACCTGTACTAAATGTATCAGAATACATAGCCGAAAAACTATGTTTTTTGACTTTGGTTAATCCTGCAGGATTCCAGTATGTAGCGGTCGCATCATCGGCAATTGCAACAAATGCACTACCCATTCCAAGTGCACGAGCACCAACACCATGACTAAGAAACTCAGCGGCATGTGCACCCTCATCTGCAGCAAAGACGTTAAGTGGTATGAGAAAACATGATATAATTACAAGACAACAAACCAAGTGTATTTTCATAATGTATATTATCCTGGTGCAAAATCGTAAATCGGTTCACGTATAATAACACTAAGGACACTCCAGAACGCACCTACACAATATTCACCAAGAATTACTCCAAAGAAGAAGAAGATCATTTTTCGATATGTACTTGGACCTCCAAATCGGAGTGCCATCCACTTAAGAAATGTGCTGATTACGAGACAACTCCAAAAATAACCAACACCGAATGTCATGGAAATTGGATATCCTGCTGGGTGTAGGGGCCACCAAATAAAACGCATTCTCATAAACATCAGCAAGAATGTAAACCCCATACCTCCAGCCATAAAACTCATCGCTGGTACATTAGGGTCTCGTGGATATGCGAATAGACCAGCAAGCCATCCAAATTGACCAATATGTCCAACAGACGGACCAATTCCACCACCTGCCCCTGTGACTGCACCTCCGAGACGATAAAGTTCACTAAGCGTTGCCCAGAATGCAGATAGCGAACCGAGAACAACTGCAATTATCATTGCTAATACTAACCGTTTTGTGTTCATATTTGCCCGTTCAGCCATTTTAAATGCTTCAAGCTGATGCGGCATTATATGTTCACGATACCCTCTACCACTGAAAAACCAAAAATACGGAAATACCGTTAGGTTGTTAGGTCCAATGCGACGTGTTCCCAATATATTGATCAAGAACTGTTGTGAATTACACATTCCCGCCATTTCATGTGCAGGTGGTCCAAGTTCAGCACGGACACGAGTTATTCCTATTGAGATTGCATAGAAAAATCCAAAAAATGGAAGTATTATAGGAAGTGTCATCCCTGCCTTCAGACAAAACCAGATAATATATAGACTTGCAAGAATAATAAGAATAAATGCAGTCCGATACCGTATAGGTTCTTCTGAATCGTCAATACCCCCTGATATACCCAAGATGGTACGCACCACTTTCACTATATGTTTTCTTGTAACCAATAGTGCAATGACAAAAATTGCCATCCAACCACCGATCGATTGTTCGCTACTATAGGGGAATGGAGCAGGAATTCCAACAGCACTGCCGAATACCCTCTGTATTTTCTCAAACAGATAGAAGAACCAAAGAGAAAATGACAGATCAAGTGGTAGAAGAAAACCCAAGCCTATTACAAACGGATATAACGGGACTGGTATGTTCCCGACGGCATTCCACGGTTTTTCAGTAAAGAAAGTACCCCAATTCCTTGCATTATGTCTTACACTAAAATCAGGAAGGATAGGGAAGAAGTGTGCTAACCCGTGCCATACATTTAGTAAAGCAGCACCGATAAACCCGTACCATAAAATACGGTTTCGGAAGAGTTGTGCTCTGCCACCGCCTTCTGTTATTGCCATCGGAAGTTGGATAATTGGATATGCCAATTTTTCATGCTCTGTCCACTGTTTTCGAATCAGGACATTTAGACAGATCATGATTGCACCGAGTGCTAAGATAAAGGATGTCCACCACAAGGTAGGCATGATCCATGCACCACCTATCTGGGCATTGTAAAATGGTGTGTCCCCTTCGTAAAATCCGCGTATTATTTCTTTATCAGAAACGACAAGGTGTTGTGGAATATAACTGTGGAAAGTATCTGCCCAATCGTTCTCTATTGTTGCAAACCAGAACGCATGTGGAAGTGCCGGAATTGTAAGAGCGAGCATATCGTGTCCAGCAAGTCCTGATGCGATTGAAAGCATCGCATAGATGGTGATCATCTCACCCTGTGTTAATGCTGATTTGGGGGCAACTTTCTTCAAGAACAAATTCAGCAGGATCAGAAAAAAGATGTTGAGAACTACATTCCAAAACAGAGATATCGTCGTAGGATGTCCAGAATGCCATACACACTCAACTTCAATGACCCAAAAAACGTTGGGCGGGATTAATAAAATCGCAATAAGGATTGCACGCCAAGTGACACCTAAATCCCGTTTGTTGTCATATTCACTTAGATTTTGCACGGACATATTCCAATCGTTGTACTTACAGTAAGGTTTTGGGAGTCTTTCAGTAAAAACACCTCACGAATAAAAGGATGTACTTGTTGGATGGATGACAACATCCTTTAATTCAATTAAAAATGTTGAAGTGGTTCACTCTCCTTCAACACCCACTCAATATGACCAAATTCATACGCACCGGGTGAGGATCCGCTGAATGTTTCTGTTTCTACTCCCCATGCTAATTTATAGGCAGACATAATCTGAGTTATTGAAGTAGAAACATCTCCATAACATAGTAGCGCGACAGTCCCTCCCCCGCCTCCACCAGTTATATTTTGCCCCGAGATTACACCCCGTTGACAAAATTTTTTAGGTATTTTTTAGATAACAAAAAATTAAAG
>VYFM01000118.1 GCA_009842375.1 Candidatus Poribacteria bacterium
ACTTGTGAACAAGAAAAGTCTTGGTGTAACGTCACCTTCAGAAGTTTCTAGTATGATAGATAGTATTGAAGAACAACTTAACGATATTGCAAAGCATATATATAATTGTCAAACGCAAATTGATGATGCGACAAACGAAACACAACGTATCGTAGAAGAGATATTAGCAAAATAGATTATCTCTAACATGGAGAATAAGATTGAAAAACAAATTGATAGTTGCCTTGGATACAGATGATGGTGAAGATATTGACTGGTTATCCGGAACGCTTATGGATATGGTGTCATGGTTTAAAATTGGTTTCCAAGCGTTCAATGTACTTGGGACTGATTCTTTTCCTTGGCTCAGGGGCAGAGGTCATCAAATCTTCCTTGATTTGAAATTTCATGATATTCCAAATACAGTAGCGCGCGATGTGGGTACGATGGCAAAACACGGTGCAAATATGATTAACATGCATGCATCTGGTGGTTTTGAAATGATGCAGGCAGCGAGATTCAGTGCAGATGATGCTGCATACAAAGCAAGAATACCTAATCCTATCCTACTTGGAGTAACAATTCTAACAAGCATGAATGAGACAGGGTTTAAGTCAAATTTTGCATCGGAACGACAGCTTACAGAACAGGTTGTATATCTTGCGAAACAAGCAAAAGATGCTGGTCTGAATGGTGTTGTCGCATCACCTTTAGAAATAGAACCGATCCGTAAAGCATGCGGTGATAACTTTCTGATAGTCACACCGGGAATACGCCCGAAATGGGCTGACCCAGGAGATCAACGTCGCATTACAACACCAGCGGAAGCGATTGACCGAGGGGCAGATTTTATCGTGGTGGGTAGACCAATCATTGAAGCGGAGGACCCATTGGAAGCAACAGAAAAAATATTAGACGAAATGAGAGGAACGTGACAACATGAATATTGTTTGTATATGTTTAGACACATTTAGAGCGGATATTATTGGGGAAGGTAAGAAGTTCAGCCACGTGCAAACACCTAATCTGGATGCATTTGCATCGGAAAGTGTGCGTTTTACCAATGCTTTTGGTGAGGGACAACCGACACTTCAGATTCGTCGTGGTAACTTTACTGGAATGCGGAGTTTTCCGTGGAAATATAACTTTGATAGACGCGGACATTGGCATCACGCACCCGGTTGGCATAAAATCCCGCCAGAACAGGATACGATTGCTGAAGTGCTATTGGAACGTGGTTATCTGACCGCACTCATTGCGGATACTTACCACATGTTCAAACCGACAATGAATTTCTCACGAGGATTCGCGCATTTTGATTTTATCCGTGGACAAGAATCGGATAACTGGCATAGTGGTGATCCGAGATTGATTGAAGATTTACTCCGCAAACATGTCCGTGAACCTATCAATTGGCAACGGCATGCTGGACTTGTGAATTATTTGTTATCTCAACGTCACCGAAAGTCTGACGATGACTATAGTTGTGCGCGTGTCTTCCGTGCTGCAGCAGATTGGCTCGAAGATAATCACACTGTCGGTCCATTCTTCTTATGGATAGATAGTTTCGATCCACATGAACCTTGGGATCCACCTAAATCTTATGCTGATATTTATATGCCGGACTATACGGGAAAAGACTTTATCACACCTGGAAGTGCAAATGAAGGTGGAGGACCCTCTGACGAGGAACGCGACAGAATTGAAGCACTCTATCTTGGGGAAGTCACTTTCGTTGATAAATGGGTTGGTGCAGTGTTGGATAAGATTGAAGCACTAAACATTCGTGATGAAACCATTGTTGTTGTAATGTCAGACCACGGCACGCAGTTGCGTGATCACGGTAGTTTTGGAAAGGGCGCGAACAAACTCCATCCTTTCAATACACAACTGAACCTGATGGTCCGTCATCCAAATGGACCCCACGACAAAGACATTTCCGCATTTGTTCAAAACCATGACCTAATGCCAACCTTACTGAATTTTGCTGATGTTCCATGTGGTTGGACTGATGGAGAAGATATGTGGCAACTGGTAACGCAGAAGAAGGCATATCTCCGCGAAAGGATTATCAATGGATGGGCAGGATTTACAACGGGTAATGCAGTTGGACGTGTGAGTGTGCGGGACTATCATTGGAATTTCTGCACCTCTGTTGGTTATAAGGATGAAAAAGGTGATCAGCTCTTTGATGTGCGGAATGATCCTGAGGAAAAAACTAACGTTGTGAGTGGTCATCCTGAAGTTGTCGCAGAACGATGTCGTGATATTGAAGCATTGATAGGACAACCGTTGCCGGGACATTTCATAGAGGTATGCGATCCCGGGAATGCACCGATGCGGGTTTGGCTGCAGAAAAAGTTAACGGAGATGTAATTCTTTCGTTTGTCCATGTTTTGTTCCCTTTATGTTATGTTGGCATAAATTAAAGACAAAAAGGGTGTGTAAAGTATTGGCATGTGTGCTGTCTGAATCGCGGATTACGCGAATTACGCAGATTTTAATTCATTGTCCATTCAAGTGAATGATCAGATTAGCGTATCATTGTATTGTCCAAGAACGATGCCATTCTGTTAGAAGAAAAAGCAGAGACATTCAATTGTTATATTTTAAGATGACGAATAGGTATAAAGTTGGTGGAATGTGTTTGTTTTACCCGAGCAGGTCCACTTCCGCTCTCCTCGTCCTATATCCCACCCAAAAGGACTATTTATGAAACGCATTTTACAGAAACATATCCGTCAATTAAATGGTTCAAAAAATGTCAAACTTTAGAGTATTTAGAGTCAATCGCAATTTTGATGATTGGACTATAATGCTATAAACCTATATCAGTACTGGGT
>VYFM01000378.1 GCA_009842375.1 Candidatus Poribacteria bacterium
GATTCATGCTGAATCTTAAAACAATTTAAATTGAAAAGGAATTACAGTTATGTTTACTCGTATGAGAGCCAAATTGGCTCTGTTTATGTTCCTGATATTTTGTTCGATCATCCCAATGCAAGCCATTGCACAAGACTATGATGGGGATGAGCCGCTTGGTCGGTTACTTGTCGCAGATGGCGAAACCGGTTTACTCCAACTTATTGAACTTGACAATGGAGAAGTGATAGAAACCTTCATGATGGAAGGGACAGCAAATGTTTACACGACCGAAAGCGGTCGCATCGCAGGCGTTGTTCAATACGGTGCCAATCGCGTCGATTTCATCGATTCTGGTCTGTACCTGGAAGCGCACGGCGATCATTTTGATAAGAAGAAAGGCAGACCGAGCTTACTGCTGTTCAGCCTTACTGGCGAAATGACAAACTCCCAAAGACCAGTTCACTTTGTTTCACACGAAGGGCGCGTTAGCATCCACTTCGATGGCAATTTTGCTGAGGGTGTGGATTCAAAAAACGTCATCGTGCGCGAGGAAGATCTGTTCTTACCCAACCCGGACACGCTCATAATTACCTCTGCGCAGCAGCACGGTTATGGAATACCGGTGCACGGCGGAAAGATAGTTTTTTCGGAACCCGATCCTGACCGGGAGTTCGGCTCACTTCCATTCGGCTTTGTGGTCCTTGACGAACAGGGAAATGTCGTTCAAACGTTCGCCGACAAGGAAGATTTCCAAGCATCCTGTCTCGGTATTCACGGTGAAGCGGGAGTCGGCGAACACCTCCTGTTCGGCTGTAATGAGAAACGTGAGGACGGCACAGGTGATGGCGGCATTTTCGTGATGACCCACGACCCGGTAACCGGTCTGTTCTCCGCACACAAGATTGCTTATCCTGACGGTCTGCGAACGAGCATCCTCAGGTCTCATCACGCCCAGCCGTTTGCCATCGGTAATTACGGTAGCCGCCCGGATCCTGGCTACAAAGCCCTCGTCCGTATCAACCCCGATTCTACCGAGATTGATCCGAACGACATTCAGCAACTCTCAACAGACTACAGAGGTTTCGATTTTGAGAAGGAACATGGGAATAAGTTAGCAGTGCTGACCGTTGACGGTCTGTTACAGGTGTTCAACCCAAGCGATTGGACGTTGCTCGGATCGACACAAGTGGTTGAAGATTTCAGTGGTGCGGAAGGTCTCCGCCCCGCGCTTACTGTCGGTAGTGGGTTCGCCTATGTCAGCAATCCCAATGCAGGTGAGATTCTTGAGGTTGACCTTGACACAGTATCAGTCAGCAGGACATTTTCTGTCGAGGGGCAGCCAGTGAATATGGCAGCCTTGGGTTGGGTTGCACCGCTGGGACCAGTGCCAGCACGTGACGCTGACCACAGCCATGAACATGTTGCAGACGGAGATGACTTCAGCCACGTCTACTACGCTTCTCTCTCCGAAGGCTTGAACATGATCTCCTCACCACTGAAGCCTCGCACGCCGATGGACGCTCGGTCACTGGCGGAGATGGTTGGTGCAACGATGGTAATTAAGCTTGATGATGTCAACCAAGAGTACGTTGGCTGGACACCGGATGCGCCAGACAACGGGTTCCCAATTGAAGGGGCAAAGGGATACATCGTCAACCTGCCGCGCGCCCGACAGGTTGCCTTTGTCGGGGCACCGTGGACCAATCAACCGCAAGTTTCTGCGGCACCGATTGCAAGATCAATTGACACGCCAGCTAATACTTGGGCATTCGTTGTCAGCGGGCAATTAGAAGGTGTGCAGAACCTTGAAGGCTATCTGGTTACTGTAAGAAACCTGCGGACGAACGCTATTATGACGAATCGTGTGCGAAACGACTACTTTGCTGCAGCGACCGCCGATCTCTCTCGCCAGAGCGTAGTTCGGGTTGGCGACACTCTGGAAGTCACCGTTGTGGATGTAACCGGAGAGATTGCTTCGGAGAAGTTGAGTTTCGTCGTGACACCAGAGGCACTTGCAAACGCCGTTCTCCCTATTACACTTAAGGGGATTGGCATACCGAAGCAGAGTCTAGTGTTACAGAATTATCCCAACCCGTTCAATCCTGAAACGTGGATACCTTATCGCCTTTCGGAGTCAGCCCCTGTGACTCTAACAATTTACGATATGACAGGGCGACTGGTGCGAACGCTTTCGCTTGGCATCAAGCCAGCGGGTTTTTATCAAGGCCGGGCACGTGCTGCCTATTGGGATGGTCTAAATGATGTAGGTGAGCGGGTTTCAAGTGGTGTTTATTTCTACCGATTGTCCACGCCGTCTTTTTATCAGATGAAGCGGATGATTATTTTGAAATAAGTACCGAGAAAATTCATCACTACCCTCTGGGGTAGTGATGAATCAGTATATTCGCAGGAGTGTAACACAGAGGAAAAGTCAGTGAGTTTGTAAAAAACGACGCGCGGATAGGTGTTGGCACACTGAACACTTTTTATAAGAAATAATGCTAAGAAACCGACAATTCTTGACACCGCTTTTGGATTGCTTCGTGACCTTGATAAGAAGTAGAAGTGACTTCTAATGGAGGAATAAGTCATGTCTGGTAGAACTGACGACGTATCTGCGCGTTGGTTAGGTGCATTGAACAAAGTCAGGAAGAACGGGACGATGCTGTTGGACCAACAGTTGTGGTGTTGGGGACAGGACGTTTGCCGGGCAGAGGGAAATGCTTTACTCGCCTACGGTTTTACCAAACATCGACCGCCGGAAGGCAAGTACGGAAGTACTGCTTATGAGTGGCGTGGCTCTGGCAGAAGCCGAGTTATTTTATGGGGATTCGGGT
>VYFM01000384.1 GCA_009842375.1 Candidatus Poribacteria bacterium
TCATTCAGAATACCATACGGGGAATGCCTAAATGGCATTCATACCGTTGATTTGGTGTATTCTGACAGGCATTCATACCGTTGATTTCCCGGTCGCGATTTATTTGCACATTTAGCGTTGATTCGCTGATTGCTATTTAAGTGAACTTTGAAATTATTGGGACACTTTGATAAACTTATTTTGGGACATACCGGACAATAGAAGTTGTAGCACAAACTGTTAGTTTGTGCCGCTGAGACGCAAACTAAAAGTTTGCGCTACAGAAATGTCCTGTTAATTATAAAGTTCACTATAATAAAAAGGAGAAACAAACTCACAAATGCTCCCAATCAAAATACTTGCTATCGGTGCAGGCGGTCTACAACGCGCCTTAACACATCAATTCGTTCATATCCTCAACCAGCGAAATCAATATAACGGTGGTATCTTTGTCGGACAACCGCGAGGCACTGAAAAAGCAGACGCTTTCACCCAACAAAACGGGGTATATCATGTCGTAACATTCGACCTCAACGGCATCCATAACATCGAACAGATTTTCAGTGTTGTTGGGGCAACCACCCTCGCAACTGAAGCAGGACGTGAACAATTCTACGAACAAACCAAATACCCTTTAGACCTCGTTCTCATCGGTGTAACAGAAGCAGGAATAGCAAAAGGTGAACTGGCGATGGATGTGTTAGATGAAACGCTATATCGCTATTATAGCAAGCACAGTGCAGATGCGGATTTATGTGTTATCAACACCGACAACCTCCGAAACAATGGAGATGTGATACGAGATATTCTTATCAACGAATACCCCAAACGGAATGATAATTACACGGAATGGTTGGAAACAAAAGTCGGATTTCTCAATGAGATGGGAGACCGACTCGTCCCACAGGTCTACGCTATTCCCGATGAAATTAAGGAAGCAGCACAAGCACAGATTGATAGTTCAGATGAATTGATTACCTACGCAGAGGAGATGCCAGCAACACCGCTAATATTGGAAGATATAGAGAATAGACTCCGAGTCCCCTTCGGTAAACTTGAAGACTACGGCGTGGTTGTCAAACAGGAAAGTATTGAACCTTATCACGATTGGAAGCTGCTACTTGTAAATTCTGTTCATGTGCCGGGTATAACTCACAAAGGTGAACTCTCAGGTATTGAATATGTCAATGAGGCAGCCTCACACTCACTGTTTGCCCCACATCTGGAACGGTTGATGAAAGGATACGCTAAAATCGTTGAAGCAGACATTCCAATAGCAGGAAAGAGTGCGGAAGCATATTCCCTTGAATTTGTTGACCGCATACGCCGCGTCAAAGATGACAACGCTCGCATCAACATTATTGAGACAGTAAAACTCCGTGAACGCGCAGCCGACATCGTCCGATCACCAAACTATCAAAGTAGCACCGAACTATTTAAAAACGACTTTGCCTATTCATTTGCTACAGTGCTTCGATTCCTCACTCCACACAAAATTTCCGGTGATGACGGTTACAAAGGCATCACCGATACTGGCACAGAATACGAAATTCGCGATCCTGACCGAACGATACAGAATGTCTTGAAAGGTGCATTTGGTGCTGATAAAACAGACGTGAAAAACCGACTTGACACTATTTTTTCAAATATAACCCTTTGGTCACCACAGAATCCAACCTCTGACAACGCTTTAAGTCAGAATCAAGACTTTAGCAAACGCGTTGCCGAATACTATCATCTGTTAGTAAGTGGGAAGACTTGCTTGGAAGTTTTGGAAAGCATAGTATGAAGGAGATAGAAAAAGGCGTACATAAAAGCACGCCTATAATAGTGCCTACTAATTCGCAAGTGAAATAACACCCTTCTTGCGTTGCAACACGGCATCATAGAACCGCATCGTTCCTACACAGTCATGAATGCTCGCTATCGGTTCACGATCTTCACGAATCGCATTCGCAAACTCGGTAAGACTGATACCATCACCGGTCAACTCACCATTACGTTCATCAGAAAAGTTCGATTTAAATGTATTACCACCACCAGTATAGTGTTCAAATCCCCATAACCCTTCTAAAACGATATATTCACCTTGTCCTGTAATCTCAATGTGATCGTAATTTCGCTGCCACAAACGTTGACTACTAAGTTGCAAAGTGCCTACAGCACCGTTGGAATACTCTACCGCTACAGCAAATGAACCTTGTCCATCTACTTCATTGTGGAAAACACTAAGTTCATTTACTTCAGCACCAGCAATGTGACGTGCTAAATCAAAATGGTGAATAGCAAAATCAAGGAGATAATGTTTAACCGAGCCATATCTGCCACTACAAAACGAGCAGAACAGTTGCGTCAATTGACCGAAAGATTCGGTCTGCATAATATTCCTTGCTTCACGCACACCAAGGCTAAACCGACGTTGGAAGTTAACCATCAGAGTCTTCCCATGCTTTTCAGAGGCTTCTGCCAAAGCAAGTGTCTCTTCAAGTGATGGCGCAGGAGGTTTCGGTGTAAATACGTGGTAACCCGCCTCCAGTGTTTCCAGCACAAGAGGTTGTCTTGGATCCGGTCCCATAGAGATAATGACCGCCTCCAAGTCCTCCTTCTCAAACATTTCGTGCCTATCCAAGTAGTATTTTCCTGTCCCAAACTTACCAGCAGCTGCTTTTGCCCGATTTTCATCCGCATCACAAACTGCTTGCAATGCCACAGGTGCTAAATGCAATGCAGGATAGATCGTATGTCTGGCAAAGCCACCAGCACCAAGAAATCCAATTCGAAGAGGTTCCATAGTTGTTCCTTTGTGCGTTTCAATACGCATTTTCAAGATATAATTTAC
>VYFM01000427.1 GCA_009842375.1 Candidatus Poribacteria bacterium
GTATCCTATAGATGAGTCACGTACCACTACAGATTAGGAGTCTACTTTTTATCTATGCCAACCGAACAAGGAAACCCAAAGGTATTATTTTATCTTGTCAGTGTGATAGGTCTCATATATATGATTGTTATGGTTATACTATTTTTCAATGCTGCACCTGCTCGATCATATATTGATGTGCATATAGAACCAACTGAAGCACCATCATGTTTGAAATGCCATTTGAAAGGTGACGAAACATCTCCAACGATGCCACACTTAAATGTTGGTAGATGTGTTCTATGCCACGGTTTAGCAAAAGAAAAGAGTGAATAAGGTTATGTTTTAGCAAATTTCGCTCTTAGGGCAAGCCATATAACCTCATCTTCTGCTTCACGCACCACCTCATCACATATCAATCCATTCTCTATCAACTCCTCCTGAACTACATCAAATTCTTCATCTAAAATACCTGAAAAGATTATATGTCCATCGGGTTTCAAACGCGATGGACAGTGTGGAATCATCGGCAGAATAGCCTTTGTTAGAATATTACCAACGATTATATCATATTTATCATCGAGAACCTTAATTCCATCACCTTGACTTAGACCAATATTTTCTGCAACCCCATTTAATTTAAAGTTATGTTCGGCTACGGGAATTGCGCTTTCATCAAGTTCTATTGCATCAACAGATTTTGCTCCAAGCTTGATAGCTGCAATCGCAAGAATACCTGAACCAGTTCCAATATCAGCAACTTGTTGATTCGGTTTAATCGTTTGCTCCAACATCTCCAAAGATAACCGTGTAGTTGGATGATATCCTGTACCAAATGCCATCCCAGGATCAATTCTGATTTGAATAGAAGTATCATCAGTTGAGATTTTATGCCATGTTGGAACGATAAGAAAGTTATTGCCTACTCTTTGGGGCTGAATTTCAGTCTTCCACGCTTCAGTCCACTCTTCAGACTCAATCCGTTTTAGGTCTATTTTCGTAGGATGGGTTTGTAAACCCCATGATGGGAGTTTGGCAAGAAAATTTCGCAGTTTGTTTAATCTTGTGTTGACTCGGTCATCAAGTAGATAATACGCAATAAGAGAAGTACTTGTGTCTGAAACATCTTTATGTTCAACTCCACAAGCGTCCATTTCTATAAGAAAGTTTGCAACGGCTTCAGATGCCTCCAAAGTGGTAGTAACGGTGATCTGTGCCCAACGCATAATTTTGGTTTCATGGATTAAATAAAAACTGCAGGAATGTCCTATTTATCATCATCGTTAAAACGAAATAGTTTATCCCAAAACCCACCGTGTCCAGTTTCTGGTGAGTCACCGTGGGACTCAGCAAACTTCTCTAAGAGACTCCGTTGTTCTTGATTGAGTTTTTTTGGCGTTTCGATTGCTACTTGTACTACAAGATCACCAAAACTGCTACTTCTATATTTGGGCATACCTTTGCCATGAATACGTACACGATCTCCGTATTGTGTACCAGCAGGTATATCTAATTTGTGGACTCCATCAATACCATTAATCTCTATACTACTACCAAGTGCAGCTTGAACGAATGAGATTTTTGCTGAAGTAATTAAGTCATGTCCATCACGACTAAATCTCTCGTGTGGTTTAATATGTACAACAACAAGAAGATCACCAGGAGGTCCACCAAGAGTTCCGCCTTCTCCTTCCCCACGTAAACGATATTCAAACCCGTTGACAACTCCCTTGTCAATACTGATCTTGATCTCACGATTCACTCTTATCCGTCCTTGACCATTGCAATTACGACATGGATTCTGGATTATTTCTCCTCCTCCACGACAACGTGGACATGTTCGGGACATCGTGAAAAATCCTTGTGATTGTGTAACTTGACCTCGACCATGACACTGTGGACAGGTATCAACTGATGAACCAGTTTCTGCCCCACTGCCATTACAATCAGAACATGATTCTACGCGTGGAACATCAAATGAAATTTCTTTACCGTTGTAGGCATCCTCAAGTGTTATCTCAATGTTAGTTTGTAGGCTGCGTCCCTGCTTAGGTCTATGTTGTTGGGTTCTACTAAACCCACCGAATACATCTCCAAAAACATCATTAAGAATATCGTCTAAATTTATACCAAATCCGAAGTCAGAACTGACTCCCTCAAGTCCAGCATGTCCGTACTGATCATAACGTTGTCGTTTCTCAGGTGTTCTAAGGATATCATAAGCTTCGGTGGCTTCTTTAAATTTATCTTCGGCTTCTTTATCACCTGGGTTTTTATCAGGATGATATTTAATTGCTAACTTTCGATATGCTTTCTTAATCTCATTCTCATCAGCATCTTGAGTGACATCTAAAATGTCGTAGTAATCCCGTTTTTGCTGCATATATTATCCTACCTGCATTACGATTATATTTTATTTACTGTTCGGTGGAGTTCTCATCTTGTTGCTCGCCAGTATCCTCAGATTCGACATCTTTCTCAACTTTTCCTTTAGAAACTACTACTTGTGCTGCACGCAGCACTTGGTCATGCAATTGATAACCACTTCTATATTCCTCAATTACATTGCCTTCAGACACTTCATCCGATTCTATTGCAATCACAGCTTCATGTTGATTGGGGTCAAACTGTTCACCTATCGCTTGAATTGGGGTAAGTCCATATATTTTCAACACATCCATAAGTTGCTTATGCACCATCGCTACACCTTCACTGAAGTTTGAGAATTCTGGTGAAGAATCACTTTCTTCTACCTTCTCTGCAACACTTTTTAATGCTGCTTCAAGACTATCCAACACCGGGATAAGACCTTCTAATATATTCCTATTAGCAAACTTT
>VYFM01000569.1 GCA_009842375.1 Candidatus Poribacteria bacterium
GTCATAGCTAATGGTTACAATTTCTTTTACCAAAAAATTGTCTATGTTCTCTTCCTTAATTGCATCCTTCATTCTGACATTTTTCTGATTCTGTCCAGTAAGTACCGTAGATAATTCAATTCCAGTTCCCGCATCTAACGTCTGAACTCTTCCATCCATAGATCCACAAATTAATTTTCTTCCATCGGGTGAAAAATCCAAAACAGTTATTTCTGGACCTCGTGGGAATACTAAACCACTGTCTTGGTTTATTTGTACATTGTCTGATAATGGCACATCGATATATGAGTCTGCTTCTGTATTCCATAGTCGAATTTTACCGTAACTACCTAAAGCAACCGTTTTTCCATCGGATGAAAATGTCGCACATAATGACCCTACGCCGTCATCTGTCAACGTCTGCAACTCCCGTCCGGAATTCACATCTATCATACGAATTACCTCATCTGACATTGTACTGGAATAAAAAACACCATATCCTGCTTCAAAGAGCACATTGCCTTTTGCACCAACACTGACAAATTTCGTACCATCAGGTAAAAACGCTGTTGTCAATAACATATCGTGATATGTCTTTGGTTCTAAAGTTGTATTTTGTGATGTCGTTATATCCCAATGAGTAATTCCCCCATTAAAAGCGACACTCACAAGGGTCGTACTATCTTCAAGAAAAGTCACACCCTTTATCCAATCGATGTGTCCAGTTATTTTTGTATGTAACTGATTTCCTGTTTTTGTATTCCAAAACAGAATTGTGCCATCTGTACTTGCACTTGCAAGTGTCTCACCATCAGGGGAGAATGTTAATCCAGCAATACCATTGAAATGTCCTTTAAGCTTACCGATTAGTTTTCCAGTAGTTATATCCCATAGCCGCACAATTTTATCTGTGCTTCCACTGGCAAGTATCATTCCATCTGGTGAAAAAGCTATAACATTTGTCCAACCTGTAGATTTTTGCAGAACTTCACGCAAGATAATGGGTTTGTCATTACTAGCTATATTCCATATATGCACTGCGTTATCATCACTTCCACTGGCAAGTTGTGTTCCATCGTGAGAGAATGCTAAGACTAATGTTTTATCTTTATTTCCCCTAAGAGTGGATAGTTTTTCGCCTGATATCATGTCCCATATATGAAACTCACCGGAATCTCGTACAGCTGCCAATTTATCCTGTGTAAGTGCGTATGGATCTAGTTGAGATATTCTCTTTGGTCGTCCCCCGATATTCTTTAGACACACATCTCCTGTTTCAACATCTATGATACCAATCGTTTCTCCCCAATCTCTCACACTGTAGAGCGTTTTGCTATCTAAGGAGAAGTGCAACGCTGGAGAGGGAGGAATAACCTGAGCAAGAGAAACTGTTTGACCAGTAACTACATCATATAACTTGACCTCATTTCCACTGAACTTACCCTTACCCCAAAACATACCACCTCCATTTGCAAGGAATCGTCCATCAGGTGAAAATGCAAGGGATTTACACGCACCGGGGAACATTGTCACTTCTTTTCCTGTTTTCACATCGTAAATCCATACACCTATATTACTTCCCACGGCAAGTTTTGAACCATCAGGTGAATACTGTAGGACGTTAATACCACCTTTTCCTAATCGCGCTTTCGCTGCTTTCGGCAATTCCCATTGTGTATATTCTCTATCTATTTCATCTGTTTGTGTTTCTGCAACTTTGTCAGTTGTTTCACTTGGTTGCTGTTCAGGATTTTCTATGTTATCTTGGGCATTAGCAAACCCAACTTGAGACCTGACATTTGGGTTAGATTCCAAGTTCGCTACGATTGGTGCATCAACGATCTCAACCGTCATCTCAGCAGTCGCATCGAAACTATAAGGCTGCTGAAAACGGGTCATGTATTTGCTATTACCAAACCCGAGAATCAGTAACATCACTACTAAAGTAGAAGCAGCAACCGTCCACGGCATTAATGGCTTACTACCAGATGGTACAGTGGGTTTCATACGAGAAATCTCACGCATGATGTTTTCTGTCAGAATCGGTGAGATTTTGAAATTGTCTAATGCCTCCCTAATCATCGTTTCCTCCTTTTGAAGACGCTGTTGTGCACGTCGGAGACGACTCTTCACCGTATTTGCTGATACACCTAAAAATGCACCGATTTCTGGACACGACATCTCACCGAAATAATGTAAGGTCATTACTGTGCGTTCACTATCTTGAAGTTTCGCCAGAAGTTTCTTAACCACATCACGTTGTGTTTCTATATTAGTTCGCTCCTTTTCCTCAACGAGATAATCAGAGTATACTGCTTCCTCTAATTCATCGTTGTCTGTCTGCTCCAAATGTTCGAAGGACTGAGTCAACAAACGCTTTTTACGTAGCCAAGAGCTGCAGCGGTTCGTGGCAATCACATATAGCCAACTGACGAATCGTTGAGGTTCTTTCAGCGTCGATAATCGCTTGTATGCTTTCAGGAAGGTATCCTGCGTAATCTCTTCAGCGATATGAAAATCTCCAATTTTCCGCCACGCAAGCGCGTGAACCTGCTTTTGGTATTTTCTCACAAGCACGGAAAATGCATCATCATCGCCTTCAAGGACCCGTTGAATAAGTTCTATGTCATTGTTTTTCATTTTACACCTCTGAAAGGAATAGTCGCATCACTCTGTTTTATAAATTGTGACGCTACTTTGGCGTGCAACGGGTGCATAATTCTGTAAAATAGAAGATTGTTCGGAGGGAAATTAAAATAGACTAATTCAAAGAATTGTTTGATAAGATATTGTAATCTAATTAATTGAATAATTCAATTAATCTTTTTCTTATAC
>VYFM01000233.1 GCA_009842375.1 Candidatus Poribacteria bacterium
ATCTAGAATAGTGATAGGTTCTAATTTTTCAGAAACGGTTAGATAAGTTTTGAGTGCTTTAGGGGGTAAAGTTGATCGTGCCCGTTCAGGTTGTTGATCTTTACATAAAGGTATAAGGATATCTTTCAGTGTAACAATTGTCTTTTTCATTTCTTATCCATGAAATATTCACAGGGCAAAACGGAACTTAGGTCGGTAATCAACTTTCTCAAAGCCTTTAGTAAACCTTCTGGTAAATGGTGAAACTGTGTCAGCAAGGAACTCTTTGCAGTATTTTCGCTCGTAGAAACGAGATGCATCTTCGCAAAATACCCAATTTGGTGTGTCAGTTCCCCAAGGTTCTTTTATTTCCTTAATTGCCTCGCATTCTCGTAGTTTATTCCAAAACCAGACAGGTCGGGAAATCCAATAGTCTTTCTCAAATCTATAGGGCTCAATCAAATTTGTTTTAAGTCCAAGTTTACTGTAATCTACAAGATTCGCTGTTCTGTTCCAAGTTTCAATTTGTTTCCTATCACCTCTCATTAAACTTGGATACCTTGAAATTAAATGAGGAGCATCTACGAGGATATTTTGTTCGGGTATAATAAGTCGCTCTAACCATTTTGATATTCTGGCTGCACCAATTCTTGCCAGGATGTGATCATTAATACCATCATTTAAAGCATCTGCATCTTTAGGTCTTAATGCATTCTCAGATTTTGTTACAAAATCCCGAAAGGTCACTTGATCAGGTTCTTTTTTTTCATCCTTTCCGATGAATTGAACAATCGCATGTGGCAATAACTGAAGTAATTCAAGGTCAAAACCTATAACCTTATGAATTGGGGTGTCTAAATGCTCTTTCACATCATTGACTTTTTTATCAAAATTGTGTAGGAAGTCGGATAAATTAGGCCATGACCACGGTCTATATCCTCGTCGAAGATGACCCCAATCGCCTCTCCACAGATCTGGATTACTTAGTTGATCTGCTCCCAAATTCAAATCCGCAAATGATTCTGGATGTCCCTTCAATGTCAGATCAAAAGGGTTTCTGCCATATTGATTAAGTCCAATAATCAACTTGCAACTCGAAAAGCAGCGAACAATGTAGGTGACAATCTCACCAGTTAGTAGTTTCCCTGCCTGACTATATAAGAGATCGTAATCAATTATAAAAATCGACGCATTATCAAATTCTGTTTTATCATCAGAATACTTTTTGTTTTCTCGGAGTTTGTTTTGTCTATCCTGCAACTGCTTTATCGAATCCTGGAAATCCTCATCGTCAAGTTGTTTAACCAAAAATTCCTTATCTTGTCCTGCCTTTTCAAGAGCATTGTTCAATTTCTTCCCAAATTGTTCTGTCTGTTTATCTTCGTCATCGTATACAAGTATTGTCTTCACTTCGTTTCCCTCCATTGAATTGAGAATGCAGTCTTAAATCCTTTTTCTGGCTTAACGAATCGGACACGACAACCAATATTCTCGGCTAATAACCGAACGATCGTTAGCCCAAGTCCAGAACCACCATAACCAAGTGCTTTCCTTTCAGGTGAGATTTTTGATTCCCTTTCAAAGGGTTTAAATAACTTCTCAGCATTGTTAAGATTTATCCCATATCCAGTATCTTGTATGAGTATTTCATGGAAATTTTCATGAAAACGTGAACTGATATACAACACGCGTATTGATGAATCAAGCATAGCATTGAAAGCGTTAATAAACACATTTTGAAAAATTGATCCCCATTCAGCAAATGATGCCTTAGGAAGATACAATAGATCATCAAGCTGATTACAATTTATTTTAGTGTCTCTTGCTAAGAAACTTATCTGGCGGGTGATTTCTTCAATTACTTTCTTGGCTCGTAGCCTTTTATCACGAAATTGTATATTATCAACATCAGCAACGTAGTCAAACAGAAGATTCGTTGATTTTGCCCTTTTAAGCCATATTGCTAAATCCTCACTTAGTGAGTTGAGATTTATTTGAAGCTCAGAATCCAATGTCTTTATCGCTTTGATTTTTTCAATAGTGTTTTCAATGTAGGAAAACTGTTTTTTTAATTCATGCTGGTACGATAGTGCTGAAATACCTGCTGTAGCAAGAGGAGCAAGCATTCCCATTTGTCCAAGAACAAGTTCCTGTTCGTTCTTGACTGCAATTGTGACTTCTTGCACTTTATTATAAATATCTTTGTATATTTCTTTAGGTATATCGGATTCGTATGCTTCTAACACTTGTTCAACTCGCTCAAATTTCAATGACGTTGGTTCAGTTGATTTTTCTCGTTCTTTTTCTTCATTCTTTTTTTTTGTAACTTCATTTGCGTACCAATCTATTGCATAACGAACCGTAGTTACCAAATCATCATAGGCAATAGTTTTTGTTAAACGGTCACGAGTAATCATGTTTTTGAGATTAGGTTCATCGGAAGTATTGACGTTTACAATCCCAAGAACACGGCCGAGAGTAGGTAAATTATGCAACGCTCTTGGCACCTGTGGGATATCTTCGGGAAGAAGTTTAGATACGTTTTTTCTATGTGAATGATCAATTTCCAACCTCAACCAGTCACTTTCTGGCATGCCATAATAGGGAAGACGAAATCCACCATCATATACGTGTATCCCGCCGTGTTTTTTAAAATAATCCCGGGCATCAGCAACTTTGATTCCGAATTTTTGTTTGCCCCGTAAATTGTATATCCGTATTTCAAAACGACAAGTATTCAAATTTACTGTTTTGTTGAATTTTCCATTATTATGGTCAAAATCCATAATATTGTAATTATGGATTATTTTTTCTCCATCTGAAAACTCTAAGG
>VYFM01000074.1 GCA_009842375.1 Candidatus Poribacteria bacterium
TGAGTGATGATAAGGATACAAACCTAATTCGTGAGTTGATTAGAGAATTGCATACAACCATTTCGTAGATTAGAGACCTACTCTTCAAGTATAATTACCTGCTGAAGATTTGTTAGAAACTCTTCTACTTCCGGTGTTGAAGGTTTTACTGTTTCTGTTGATAAACCAGGATTATGAAATTTATCTTGATATGATTTTAGTACATCATACAACAATTTCAATTCAATCTGTCTATTACGAATAGCATCGCGAACTGTCTCAAATTGTGCTTCTACATTTTCCTGTGGAATTCCATCAGGACGGTTTTTTAAAATAATCCTTTCAGTCCCATTTAGAGCACGTCCCGCTGTCCAGTACCGCACCCCCTCGGTTCCGCCAACTTGGTAATAAAGTATCACGCCAACCGCTGCAAGTACTATCAAAGCCAACAGTAGAAACACAAGAACTCTACGGTAACAACCACTAATTTTTTGTGCTATGAGAGACATCTATATTTTTACCCCTTCACGAATTGTAAAAGTAGCATTAATCTTCTGAGAGCCAATGAACTTTATATCGTGTGCATCAAAATATTCAAATTCCCCGTCAAGTAATTCCAATACTGCAACATCTGCGATAGTTCCTATTCTTAGGTTACCAAGTTGGTTTTCGCGTTTGATTGCTTTAGCAGCATTCACAGTTGCTTTTTCAATGACCTCCTCAAACGTAAGTCCGAGATGCATCAGTTTTGACAACGTTGTAGGTAGGTCATAAACAGGACCTTTGATATTACCGGTGTGTAAGTCAGTGCTAATGACATCCGAAATAAAACCTTGTTCCATAGCACGTTGTGCGACTTCATAGTGAAAACTTCCTGCACCGTGTCCGACATCAAATATCACACCATTTCGCTGTGCATTCCAAGCTTCAGGAATTATCCTGCCTTTCTCGTCAATGATGTTGTCACCATTTCCTTGAAAGCAGTGCGTAATCACATCACCCGGTCTCATCAATTCTAATACATCTGGAAGTGGCACACCTGCTCCGATATGACACATCACAGGTGTTCCTGCCTGTTCGGCTGCTTTGATAGCAAGTTTCAGTGGTTCTACACCGTTATCACCTACTTGCGATTTACCTTGGCGCACTTTTACACCGACAGTGATATCCCGATTAGCTTTCAATGTATCTGAAACACGATCTGGGTCAGCGTAGGCAAGATCATACATCTCTCCGACAGGACCGTAGACAAGTCCAATACCGGAAATATGGATATAGTTTAAGATGTTCGTTTGGGCTGGTTCTGAGATGAATTCTCGGAAACCTGGGAAAGTTGCCCAACTTGCACTACCTGCATCAACAACAGTTGTTGTTCCTGAAGTAAGACAGACATTATCTGCCTTAATTCCCCATGTCGTAACACCATAGTAGACATGCGTATGTATGTCTATCAATCCAGGTGTGACGTATCGGTTTTTAACAGAAATAGTCTCTTTAGCAGATGTTTTTGGAATATCGTGATCAATCGCAGCAATGACTCCATCCGCAATAGCAACATCACGAATTGCATTCAATCCTTGGGCAGGATCAATGACAGTCCCACCTTTGAGTAGTATATCGTATTTCACTTGCTATACACCACGTTTTTCACCCCAGATATCAACATGGACACGCGGTGAGAAACGATATCCATTTTCTTTACAGAGTTCAACTAACCATTCCTGTTTCTGTTGTAAAACCTCAGAGGTTTTCCCTTGAGGCATCAACATGATTGTATCAGATGGGATACCAATGTCTTTTTGTAATGTCTTTATTTCTGCAAGGTCCTCGGGTGTGTCTACAACAAACTTCACTTGGCAACAATAGGTGTCTAAAAACATCCGGATGACTTCAGGACAAATACGTTCACGTTCGTGTCGTTTGAAAAATCGATTGTCTTCTGGAGGATTGGAATTATACAACTTAGGACTCATGGATATTAAATGTGCAGCAACATTTGCGTAGACCGTGGCATTCGTTTCTATCGTGATATGATGTCCTCGTTTATCTAATTCATGACAAAGTGCTATCAATTCCTTTGTCTGAATAAATGGTTCACCCCCAGTGATAACGACGTACTTGCAACCGAATTGTGCAATTGCGTCAACACTTTCAGTAACAGTAATGTCCTTATTCTCAGGTGTCCAAGATGTATATGGTGTATCACACCACGTACATCTCAGGTTGCAATAACTTGTTCGGAAGAAAACAGATGGAACCCCTATTAACATTCCCTCACCCTGAATTGTATGGAACAGTTCACTGTATTTCATAGGATACCTCACTGTTCAGGATTCAGAACAAGATATATTAGTAGACACTTATGCTTCAATCAGTTCTATCTGAACGTTGTCTGGTCCCTTGAAAAATGCCATCATCAGTCCGGAAGGTTTTAGGTCTTCAAGTTCTGCTCCTTTTTCCTGTAGGTCGGCAACAGCAGCATCAAGGTCTTCTACTGTAAAAGCGAGTTGATAGACTCCCCAGCGTGGATTCCCACTGGTTGGTTCAACATCCATTTCTCCAAATTTGGGGGAAAGGAAGATGTTTTCACCACCAATTTCCATCCGTACAATTTTTAATCCTCGCACCTCAACGGTATCGGTAACCTTTCCGTCAAACATCTTCTCATAGTATTCAACAGCACCGTCAAGGTCTTCACATCTAAGATGTATATGATGAAATGTATATGCCATAATTTGACTCCTTTTGATAATGACAATATATTTCTTGGAATTACTTCATTTATTAATATTTAATTCGCAAGTATTTTTTCCCAATTACGTCCCATGTAAT
>VYFM01000423.1 GCA_009842375.1 Candidatus Poribacteria bacterium
GAGATGAATTCGTTCAAAGACAAATGATACATATAGATGTTGTCTTATATCCGCTTCAAAGTTCGGTGATGTTCTTGATTTCAGGATAGTATGGGAACCGTCAACATCAGTCCCAAGCGTTATTTCCACGATTGTTTCCGCCCCCAATGGCTCAATACTATAGACTTCTGCCTGAAAAGAATTTTGCATAGATTGATGACTGACAAGAACATCCTCAGGATGTACACCAAAAACATAATCCTTTACAGCACTATTATTGATAATAGAATTTGAAATTCGTGAATCTTGTAGATCAAATAAGAAACCATTTCCATTTCTACTCATCAAACCTAAACGGAGATTACCATTGTCAGACAAAACTTCACATGGAATACAGTTCATACTTGGACTGCCAATAAAACCAGCAACAAATAGGTTCGCTGGATGGTTATATATATCTGACGGCGTTCCCAGTTGCTGTATCTTACCCGAATCAAGCACAGCTATACGGTCTGCCATTGACATGGCTTCTACTTGATCGTGTGTTACATAGAAGGTAGTTGTGCCAAGTTCACGTTGTCTCCATCTAATTTCAACACGCATTTCAGCACGTAACTTTGCATCAAGATTTGAAATTGGTTCATCCATTAGGAAAACTTGTGGTCGCCGCACCATTGCTCTACCGAGACCAACACGTTGTGTTTCTCCGCCACTCAACTGATTTGGATTACGCATCAACAAATGTTCAATATGCAACATCTGCGCGATGTCTTTGACACGCCTATCAATCTCTTCTGCTGATAGTTTCCGAGGATGTAAGGGGAATGCCATGTTCTCATAAACGGTGAGATGTGGATAGAGAATATGGGATTGAAAAACAAATGCCACATCCCGTTCAGCGGGAGATTTATCATTAACACATACATCATCCAAATATATACTACCTTCTTCTGGCTTATCCAAACCTGCAATACACCGAAGCGTCGTCGTTTTACCTGCACCTGTTTGTCCAAGTAGTACGAAGAATTCCTCATCTTTGACATCAAGCGATATGTCGTTCAGAGCAATCAATTCTCCGAAACGTTTCGTTACGTTTTCAAGCTTTACAGTTGCCATTTATGAATCAACTTATAATTAGATATATCTCCATTATTACATGTAAGTGTTAAGATGTCAACTGGTCATAGCACCCACGGGTATGTAAAGTTTTTGGCAAAAGGTTCTCTCCTGCTCAGACATATCGTAGGGGCGAGGTTTCCTCGCCCGCTCTTCCCTCTGCGTCTTCAGTGCATTCCGAGATTCTAACATGGTAGCATTCACGTGCGGGGAATGCCTTAATGGCATTCATACCGTTGATTTCTTGATTTGGCGTGCCGTCCCTCTTTGTAGCACAAACTTTCCAGTTTGTGCAAATACACATTCCGCTGGGTGTGTAAAGTTTTTGGCAAAAGGTTTCCTCCTGCCTCAGGATGTAGTAAGGACGTGGTAATCGGGCGGGAAAACCCCGCTCCAACGCAATAGTGTCAAAAACTTACACACCCCTGATGAACGATGTTTTCTTGACAACTGTATACCAGTTTGATACTATAGGGTAAATATTTAAACTTCCATAAACCCTTCCATGATTGAAGGTGTTATACTGATTGGAGATACTTATGCCACATACATATAAAACTTGCCTGATCGGATGTGGACGTATGGGTGCGACAATTGACGATGAGGTAGCAAATCGACCAGATAGTTTCATCTGGCAGCCGTTTTCACATGCTGCTGCTACTGTCGCCTGTGCCAGAACAGACCTCGTCGCCGTTTCAGATGTATTTGAAGAGAAAGCAGAAGCCATTAGGAAACGATATGGAGCCGAACGCGCCTACACAGACTACCAAGAGATGATCACAACCGAAAAACCTGATATCGTCTGTATTGCAACTCGTCCTGGACCACACGCAGATATAACTGTGTTTGCTGCAGAAAACGGGGTTAAAGGAATCTACTGTGAAAAACCATTGTGCTGCTCTATGGAAGAAGCAGATACAATGGTAGATATAGTTGAAAAGTACGGTGTAAAGTTTAATTATGGAACTCAACGCCGCTATATGCCTATCTATCGTAAAGTAAGAGAACTTGTTGATGCTGGAGAGATAGGTAATGTCCAATGTACAATAGCACAATACGGTGCAGGTTCTGCTCTCTGGGGATTAACACATGCTGCGGACATGTTACTTTTCCTCGCTGGAGACCCAGAGGTTAACTATGTTCAAGGATCTATCTCATGTAAGGATTCTGATTGGGATGGTAATCGTCTGAACGTTGATCCTGCTATCCATTGCGGTTATATTCATTATGCAAACGGTGTGCATGGATATAACACTGCTGGTACTGGACCTGAATTTGAAGTGTGTGGTACTGGTGGAAAAATCCGTGTCCAAAATAATAGTAGAGAGATACAATTTCGGAAAAAGGATGGAACGTTCTTTGAAGAGAAACCTTTTCCTGAGACATCACGTGCTACAGGAACAGTAATGGGTATTACTGACATCGCAGAAGCACTTGATGAAGACAGAGAAACGAAAGGACCTGTTCACCTCGCACGCCGCAGTCAGGAAACACTGATGGGTATGATTGAATCGCATCGGTTGGGTGGTCAGCGCGTCCCACTACCAATGGAAAACCGTTCTCTCTATGTAACAAGAGACAATTGGTAAAATCAGTATGTTTCTTATATAACCTAATGCACGTTAATGTCGTCAGATTTTCGTTCACCTTGATACGTTCTGAACATAGTTTTTTCCACGGTTCAATATATTCCTCTTCAACTAATTCC
>VYFM01000212.1 GCA_009842375.1 Candidatus Poribacteria bacterium
GTAAGCAAACAGTGCTGGAGTTCCACCGGTATGCAGGAAGATAACAGTATCGTTGGAATCTAATCGACCCTCTCTGATATGGTCAATAAGGCATGCCATTGCTTTCCCAGTATAAACAGGATCAAGTAAAATACCTTCAGTGCTTGCTACTAATTTGAGGGCTGCGATACATTCTGGAGTTAGGTATCCATAAGCCTTACCAATGTAATCATCCGTATTTAGGATATCTGATTCTATCACACGAGTATCAAGATTTAATATATCCGCAGCGGAATTGGCTGCCCCGCATATCCGCTCAATTTTCCCTTCCCAGAGAATCGGAGCACATGCATAAGTCTTTAGTTTCATACCGAGTGCTTTTGTACCCAGAACCAAACCTGCTTGAGTTCCTCCTACCGATGAGGCGTATATCCAATCTGCATCAATACCAATCTGATTCTGTTGTTCATGAATTTCAGCAACACACCAGGTAAAAGCAACCGCTGCAAGTGCAGTTGAACGAGGAAAAGTAACGACATAAGGTTTGAGTCCATCTGCTTCTAATTTCTCAGCAAACTTCAATTTATATTCTTCTAATTCAGGACCGAATGGCACATCTACGACTTCAACATCTGCCCCCGCGAGATGGTCTAACAGTAAATTACCTTGCACGATACTTTTATGATCTCGTGCAAGCCGTAGATAGCATTTTAATCCGAGTTTACTACATGCAGCGGCGGCTTGTCGGCAGTGATTAGATTGTGATGCAGCACCGTGTACGATTGTATCTGCACCTTGATGTACAGCATCACCAATCGTGAATGTCAATTGTCTAACTTTATTGCCGCCAATGGCTAAGCCAGAACAATCCTCGCGTTTGATATAAATGTGTGGACCGCCAAGTGCTTCAGATAGACGTGGGCATTCCTCAAGAGGAGTAGGGAAATGCCCAATATTCACTTGTGGAATCTGTGAGATGTTATGAAGTAACTTTTCTTGAGTAACCACTTGTTACTCCGCTTGAACTACGACAGCGTTTTGGATTATCCGTTTACCACCTTTTAATTGTATACCCGGTGAAATGACTTCAACAATCGTATCGGATTCAAATTCGCTGCTTCGTTTTTCTTTAGCCTCATGGATATTAGGGGAAAACTTTGTTTTTCCTGGTTCTATAGGTATCAATTCGTAATCCACTAAACTAAGGAACCAATTTAATCTTGTTTGGACAGACTTAAGTGAACTGTACTCAACCACGGTTGGAAATAGTTCATCTCTAACGAATTCAAGTAAAAACTTTTTAAAAACAGAAACTCTAACTTTTTCTGCATGTTTCTGTTCAAGTGAAGCTAACTTTTTAGAAAAACGGTTGAGATAACTATCACAGTCTTTCTGGATATGTTCAAGATCTTTGTCAGATGATGCAGTTCTATCGGGGAAAAGAGTTGGGGCGGGTGCATCTATACCCCTTGTCTGTTTAAGAGTTTGCTTCAAATCCTCTTCAATCTTCTTAAGATTCTCAGCCAAAGTTTCTTTAGTTTTACTGTTCTTTTGGGCATCTTTTTGCCATGCACTTATCTCGTTCACCATAAGATTCAGAAGCAGGATGACAGTTTGTTGTTCATCTAACGAGTCAAGGTCCCAATTGTCAAGTGGTATACCGGAACCTGTATTGTAATCAGATTCCAGTTTTTCCAAATTAGCATGAAATTTATCATGTATATGTTTGTTTTGCTCAAGATAGTATTGCTTTTTCTTGTTATGAGAACTAAATCCCATCACTCCTGCTAATTGGGCAAAGACACCATTTTTTTTATTTTTGCCGTTTGAGTCAATAGAAGGACGTGGTGGTATAAAATTCGTTTGCTTCTTAGTCGCGCTTTTTGGCATCGTAGGAACTTTAATTTTAAACTTAAGCTCAGTACTTACATCTGGTAGAAAGTCTCCAATATATTGCGACCTGCGTTTTGGTATATCGGAATCATCAGACTCCTCTGCATTAATACCTTCCTGTACTATATCATTTTTTGAGGGGTGGTTCCCATCAATGCCTACACTGTTATCAGAAATTTCAGATTCTACATTCGCAGCAACATCCATTTCAGGATAAGCATTTTCCGGTTCACTCTCTTGTATTTCTTCTGGTACAACATCATCTATGTGTTGTGGAATTGAGGAATTATTTTGTGTTACTGAATTAACATCATCAATTCCTTGTTGTTGATTCTCTGTATCATCAATTTCTTCAACAACATTAGGTGTTTCAAGTGTCTGGTTTTCAGCTGTCGGTTCCGATGATGTCTCAGGCATTTCCACTGGATTATTGCTACTGATTTGTTTTAATTCTTCCAATATCTTCTCAGTATAAGTGGCGATAGGTTCATGACTATCAACATAAAATGCTAACTTGTGTGAATGAATTACCTCTAGTGGGACGACTACATCTTGTACCATTCCTGTTAATTGAAATGATGTCCAATTAACACGACCGCTGAGCGGTTGCTGTTGAAACATCACGCGTAATCGTCTGCCTTCTTCTCCTGTGTTTAATACACTCATGACAATGTGGGGTCCACTTTGGCTAAAACTCACTTCAATACCCCGAAAACTACCAGATACACTGTTCGCTGTCATAAGTAAGTCTCCTTTAATAAATCTGTAATTGCATCGTCGTTTTCAATTTTTCTTATATATAATTGGGATATAAAAAGGGGTCCGAACGGTTAAAACTAACCTACCCAAAAAAGTCCAAAAAAATAATAAACCGTTCGGACTGTCAGGATTCTTGCACAGTAAAACCACAAATGTGGATACTAACTA
>VYFM01000133.1 GCA_009842375.1 Candidatus Poribacteria bacterium
TATAAAGACCCATCAACAACTCAATCGGAATATTGTGGTGAATTAAAATAGTAGATAATAAATTGATAATGGTTATTTAGGGAGATAAATATAATATCATGATATTTTAGTATATTATGATACAACATATTTCTCTAAGTCATATACTCACAGACTATGAACCTAAGGAGGAATCTGAAATGCGTAACCAACTTACACTCACACTATTCATCCTCATCATTGCAGTAACATTCTGTTCAATTGCAGTAGCAAATTTACAAAACGGGTTGATTGTTTACTACCCCTTTGATGAATCTAACGGAAAAACCGCTTCTGATAATAGCAAGAACAACAACGATGGTGAACTATTAGGCAGTGCTGCATGGGCACCAAATGAAGGTAAAATTGATGGTGCAGCCAGATTTGATGGAGGAGAAGGTTCGGTTGTAGATGATAACGGTGCTGATTATATCAACGGTCTTGAAGCCTTTTCAATTTCAGTCTGGGTTAAATCTGATTCAGTAGGACACGACAGAGGAATTGTTTTTGCCATAGATCCTACTGGTGGTGACAATATTTTCGGATTACGTTACGATGCAGCAAGTTGGTCAACTAAAGGTGGAACTAATCTAATCAAAGGTGCCATTACTACAACAGGTGGTGGACAAGCGTATGAAGGCAAGAGTGAGGTACAAATCACTGAGTGGCAACACCTTGTCTTTACTTGGAAAAGTGGAGAAAAACTTGCCCTTTACATTAATGCTGAACTTGATGATGATCCAACACATAATGATGCCGCAGTAGAAGGTTCTATATCTGGTGCTACAAAATTCATTGTCGGTAAAGGCGCAAAGGACAACAATGGCACTTCATGGACTGGACTCATTGATGAAGTTCGTATCTACGACAGAGTACTTTCTGATGGTGAAATTGCTGAATTAGCAACTGGTGTCCTTCCTGTTGAACCAGCTGGAAAGATAACCACTACCTGGGGCAATATAAAGCAAAAATTACATTGAAGGTGTCATTACAAATAGGTTAGTGAGGGGTATTTACTCCTCACTAAATACGTAATATCATAATAGGTGAAGATATGACGCAACTACAACATAACAGTCATTCTATACGTGAGAACACTTTTCGTTCCAGCATGCGACGTGAATTAGTGGAATTACAAAAACACTCGGAACACACTCCATCATTAGAAGCAGGTATACAATTGGTACCAGAATCAGCATATAATGACGCGTTATATCTTCTGGAAATACTTTACAATTATGGTATTCCCATTCCAGACATCAATTCCACTAATCACGGAAGCATAAGTTTGAAATGGTATACAGAAGATGGTACAGCAACAATGTATCTGTGCGGAAACGGACTTGTTGTGTATGACACCTATTCTGATGAAGATTCTAAGGACGATGGTGCCTGCCTTTTGTCTGATACTGACGGACTTGATGAACTTCTTGGTTCATTACGTTGTTTATATTTTGGATATAATTGAATTAGGAGATCATGACTCAATGAAAAGCGATGCGCACGCTAACAAAGCGCACCTACCAGAAAATGTTACAACTATACTTGAAAAGTTAATCAGTAGCAAAATTGATGATGTAACCGCAGAAATGGATTTCGATTCAGAATCCATACAAACCTTTCTATCTTCACTACCAACAGACTCCCTTGAAAACTACTTAACTCCTCAATGGGTAGTCCTTGCAGCAGGAAAGGGCACACGTATTGACCCAACAGGTCGTTTAAGCAAAACATTAGATATAATGTTCGGCGACCAAAACATGCTGCAATACTCACGCCGCTACCTGCCTGGTGACCGTCCAGATATTGTTGTCATTAACCCACAGATGGCAACCCGACTAACAGACAACATATCTACAGAGCAATTGTTAGGTGAAAATGCTGTCCCATGTATTCAGCAGGAAATGAACGGGACAGGTGGGGCATTACAAGCAGCAATTCCAGAACTTCACAAGTCAGATGCAGAATGGATCGGTGTTGCATTCGGTGATGAACCATTCTTAGATAAGGCAATTTTTGCACAAACTCTGTTATCACATTTCATCTCTGGAGCAGATGTCACCTTATGTGGCAAAATACCAGAAACAGTTGTAGATAAGGGAGGACTTTTCTTTGATACCGAGGGAAAATTCATAGGAACAAAAGAATGGTACGATATGACCGATCCAGAAAAAGAACAAATGTGGCAACGTTTGGAACGTGGTGAGGCATATACCAATACCGGCATTACTATCATACGAAAAAGTGTCCTATTAGAACGAATTGATCGATTACAACCCCATACTAACCGAAATAATGAACTCCACCATGTTGATCTTATCAGACTCTGCTATGAGGATGGTTTGAAAACAAACGCATTTATCTACCGTAGCGATGTATTGTCTGGAGTCAACCGGTGGTCAAACGTACTCAAAGGCGAAGAAATGTTATATGAACACACACGAGAATTCCTTGTTCAGAAAGGTATACGTGTTGATCCAGCCGCACAAATCACATTGGGTTCAGATGACATTGAAATTGGAACAGCATGTTATCTGCTTGGGAGGATTCATCTTGGTGAAGATGTAAGGATAGGAGATTATTGTAGACTTGAAAATGTTACATTGACTGGAACAACATGTATAGGGAATTCAGTTGGTATGAAGAATGTGTCAGCAAAGGATACAACAGTAGAATCAAATGATATACCTAATACTTTAACTGAACCTGTGAATGGTATAGCAACTGTCAGTAACATCCATAATAGTATATTTGATTGTGTAACTGTAGGCAATGCAGT
>VYFM01000421.1 GCA_009842375.1 Candidatus Poribacteria bacterium
GTTGGGTATGTTTATCATTTTACTTTGTGTGTTATGTGGATGCACAGAGACACCTCAAAATACCAATGACCCAACTGCATTACCTGAACAAATTGTTTCACCCATTGACGACACAAAAATGCAGTTAATTCCATCTGGAACTTTTTTGATGGGTAACCACAAAGAAAATATAGGTGATGAAGATGAGTCACCTGTTCATGAAGTGTTTATTGATGCGTTCTACATGGACATTCATGAGGTTACAAATGCACGCTACCAACAGTTTGTCATTGCCACGGGTTATCCACCACCACCCTTATGGCATGACGGCAAATTTAATAAACCCGATGATCCCGTTGTAAACGTTACATGGTGGGATGCCGTTGCATATACAAGTTGGGCAAACAAGAGGTTACCTACTGAAGCGGAATGGGAATATGCAGCACGCGGTAATCTTGTTGGTAAAATGTATCCGTCGGGTGATATAATTACACGCGATGATGCCAATTTCGGTGGTGAAAAGGGTAATGATATTTGGAGATGGAGTGCCCCTGTTGGTAGTTTTATCCCAAATGGGTTTGGTCTATACGATATGGCAGGCAACGTTTGGGAGTGGTGTTTTGACGAATACAATGCTGAAATGTATGCCACATCACCTAAAGAGAATCCTCGTTACGGTAGAGAAACCGCACCTGATAACGAAAACTTTCGTATATTACGGGGCGGAGGTTGGAGTGGTAGCAGTGCTGACCTACGCGTGTCTGATCGATGGTATCATCTTACAACAGGAAGCACGATTGGATTTAGATGTGTTAAGGATATTCATCCATAACGTCCTTTGACATAAATCTATTCTACAAATAGGATAATCTGTCTCATCCATTGATTTATAATTATGATGAGGTGTTTTTTTATATGTCAGTCAGCGTCCAACTAAACCATATTACAAAAGCTTTTGATACCACATTGGCTGTTAATGATATTTCATTGACTATTGAGTCAGGAGAACTTTTTTTTCTACTCGGTCCGTCTGGATGTGGGAAATCAACGTTGCTCCGTGTTATAGCGGGTTTTTACAAGCCTGACACGGGTAAACTCCTGTTTGACGATAAGGAAATGAACAAAGTTCCACCTCACCAACGTAACACGGGTATGGTATTCCAAAACTATGCTTTGTGGCCTCACATGACTGTTGGAGAAAATATAGAATACGGTCTAAGATTGCGAAAACTTAGTAATTCAACACGCGATGAAAAGATTACTACAGTCCTTGAAATGGTCGAGATGAGTGAATACAGAGATAGACCTGTAAACACATTATCAGGTGGACAACAACAACGAATTGCTTTAGCACGTGCTTTAGTGATTGAACCCAGTGTCTTACTTCTTGACGAACCGCTTAGCAATTTGGATGCTGCATTACGACAGAATTTACGTGACGAAATCAAAAACATCCATAGACGTACAAAGATTACAACTATCTATGTAACACATGACCAAGTTGAGGCTATTTCTATGGCAGACCGGATGGCAATTATGAATGATGGTGTTTTTGTTCAAGTGGGTACACCGCGTGAAATATATCAACATCCAGCGGATCCTTTCGTAGCGAGTTTTGTAGGTGAAACCAATTTTATCTCTGGAAACATCAAGGAGAATGCTAATGGTAAAGTTACAATTGAGACACCAGTTGGAGTCCTTCATACGGAGAACGTATTCCACGATTTTACTCTCGGGGAAGAAGTAAGTTGTTCTATACGCCCGGAGACGATTCAACTCAATGGTAATGTATCATTAAACGAATTGACAGCTAAAGTTGATACTGTCACATATCTTGGTAGAGTAGAAGAATACGCACTCATTATATCAGATACACTGAAGTTGAAAGCAATCATTCATAATCCTGGTACTGAAACAAAGAAACCTGGAGATACTGTTAATATTTCAATATCTCCAGATGCAATTGTTCCACTTCCAATCAATAATTAGCAACCAAATGAATCTAACACTGAATCAGAGTAAAGCTCTCAATATTGACAAACATATATGTGTAACAGCAGGTGCGGGATCTGGAAAAACTACGGTTTTAGTTGAGCGTTACCTCAATATTTTAAAAAAAGGTCGTGGATGTATCGCGCCTCGAGATATTGTGGCTATAACTTTTACAGATAAAGCAGCTGCTGAAATGAAGGGACGCATTATAAAACAACTAACTGATTCCTCGGATATAGATGGACGAGATATGTTTCTTGAGGAGATGAATGTCGCTCCAATATCTACTATTCACGCCTTCTGTTCACGTATTTTAAGAGAATTCCCATTCCAAGCAGGTGTTCCAGCAAATTTCAGCATCATACAAGGAATTGACCAAAAACTATTGGTGAAGCAAACTCTTCATAATTCCCTGAGAGAGATAGCAACCAATCCCACTCACAGCCTGTACGATGATTTACGGATTATCCTTCAACGGTACGGAAACCGCAAAGATATAGTGGATCTGTTGACAATAATGATAGACAAACGGGATGTTATTGAACAAGTAATTCAAAAAGTGTATTCAAACGAAAACGGATCTATACCTGAACCTTGGATTTCATCTTATCTCGCTAAATTACCTTCTGAAACTGAAGTGATTGAGTATATCGATTGTATTGACTCTGTTCTGGATGTAGCCCGAGGTAAGAATGTCACCGAGGTAAGGATCTTAATCTCAAAATTAGATTTGTTGTCAGATCGTAACCCCATCTCACCAGATGTATTGACTATACTGAAAAATATACGAAAATTAATAACAAAAC
>VYFM01000117.1 GCA_009842375.1 Candidatus Poribacteria bacterium
GTATATATGGGGCGAAAATGAGCATGGTGGTCTAAAAATGGGAGGTATTCTTGGCGTTGTCTTACGCAGAGTATTTAAAACAGAAAGCACGCGTGAAATATTTTCTTTATATTCTGATCTTGATGGTTCTTTGGGTATATATATGGAGACTGGATTGTATTTTGATAGCATATTCAAGGCATGTTTCTCAGGACTTGAAACAGATATTACAGAAATATTAGATTACATTAGTGGACAATAAACTATGCCTACATTTCTGCGAGATACAGGGATATGTACCCTGTTGAATAGTAGTGATGTGATCCATATCAAGCACGTTTGACGAACGACTAGAACCCTTTGATAGTGTTGGTATGCACAGTGCCTTCTTCCCACCTCGTTAAACGATTCAAAGTTTCGTGTTTCTTTACTGCGTCCCCTGCCTCATTGTAGCCTTTGGACTGATCTGCATAAAGGTTAGTATCTTCTTGGTCATAGTCTTTACGTCTCTTACCAGCGATATAAGTTTTATCTGCCTCAACAATCCCTTCAAAGATCGCGTTTTCTTTCGCCATTTCTGCGCGTATAGACATCATTAACATATCCAATTTTTTATTTTTTTTGCAAAATTTTTTTTGAAATTTCTCGGTCACAGGGTTAGTGTCATTTTGGCAAGCGTGTATCGGTTTGTATTCAGTCTTGGGTGCATACCCCGTTCTTGATTTTGGTTTTCGTCTGTTGTGTGCGTTCAGTAGTCTGAAAATCATCTTTTTCGGAGTGAAAAGGTGAAATCGTGTAATTTTTGATGTCCTGATGTGATAAATCCGTATTTTGTGATTATTTGAAGTTTACGTAATGTCCATTTTGTCAATCTCAATCACAATAAATGGAATAACTTAAGAAATAACTTGACAAAATACTTGATTTTATGCTACAATGATAGCAGAGAATAAAATCGGAGGTGAATCAACCACAGGTAATCAGAAAACTGAATAAAGCAAGGTCGGTCAGTATAACAGAAGTAGAGTTGACGCTGATTCGGGCTTGAACAATGCTCAAGAGATTGTGAAAACGGCTAATTCCACTACGAAACGGCTAATTCCAAGCAAGCGGAATTCATCTCTGAATACGGATAAAGATAGGTTTCACACAATATCTGGAAGTTCAGAAAATCTTGGGCATTTGCTTACATGGAAGGTTAGAACATTACTCCAGACGCAGCACAACGGTGTGATTCAAGGTTCGGTTCCTTGACTGCGTATTTCCTACCGAATGGGTTGGTGGGAAAGTGGGAGAGAGGGTCTCCCACAATATCATGCAATATGACGGTTACAGTATAACCTTTTGACTTCTCAAAGTCAATGAATATGCTGATGGAGTAAAAAGTGTCTATCAATTTGAGAGCAAATTATCCTCGTCTATCTCGTGATGAAGAGAATCAGTTGATAATCCAAGCGAAACAGGGCAGTCAATATGCACGCGATCGGCTGGTAGAATGCTACATGCCGTTTCTGATAAAGATGTGTTTCAGGTTCAAACCCAGAGATATGTTTGTTGAAGATTTTATCGGGGATGCCGTTATCGGGTTTCTGAAAGCGATTGATACTTGTAAGGTCAATCACCCGTGTAGAATTTCCACGTATGCGAAGTTTACGGTGAGTAAAGCAGTCCTGCGGTCGGAGTTTCAGAAAAGAACGATAAACGTTCCAGAAAAGAACGAAGTCGTGTTCGCAAACTGCGTCAAGCGGAAGTTCGGCTTTTTGTTGACAAAGGATGCGTAACGATTCAGGCATTAGCACAGATGACAGGGTTTAGCACGGATGAGGTCAAGCGGTTGCGACGGACGGAACAGTTCATTGATAACCTGTTATCGCTTGACACCCAAACGGATACAGAAACGGCTTATCTTGACTTAATTCCTGACACATCTTCTGAAGATGTGTATGAGCGGGTGAATGTCCAAGTAGATTTAGAATACTTCTTATCTCACCTGTCCAAGCGAGAGCGGTTTATTGTTGAAAGACGGAGTGGTATCCCGAAGGAGATGACCTGTGCTGAAATCGGTCGCATTATCAATATGTCAACGACTCGCGTCAGTGTGGCATTCACTCAAGCGATGCGTAAGATGCAACGGCTTGCCAAATACTTACAGGGAACACCAGAACAGGTTCAGAAGGCAATAAACTTCCCTCAAGCCGTCATGCAAGGAATATAATCAGTCAAACAAACGGAATAGGGCAAACGGACAGGGGAGTGAAAGTCTCCCCTTCCGTCCCTCTGCTGACAGGTAGTATTTTACCACAAGTGAGTTGAGATGCACTGAATAACACAGATGGTGCGCGTTCGGGGGCAACTCCCCGATTGCGTCCGCTGTAGCACTGGACTGCAGAATGGTGTGTCAAGTCCAACTGACACCCGTTCGGATACAGACAGGTTTTCAGGACACAGACAGGTTGTCAGGGACAAATAGGGGACAGACAGATATGTTAGATGGACTTCTCGTTTCATTCGTTTGGTCTGCTTGACCAGGACTGTTCTGGATTGTATTCGGCTACATTTTGATCAAACCACTGTGATAGATACTTTGAAGGCATTATGCTACATCAAATGAAGTTACCAGAATAAGACATTGAGTGGTATTTGAGAATACCAAAGGAGGTGTTTATGAAAGGTACAAGACCACTAACCGCATCTGAAGTCGCCATCGTTGCCGATACATTTGATGGCACTTATGCGATCCGGAACAGATGCTTGTTTATGATAGGGGTCTCTACGGGTGGACGTATCAGTGAACT
>VYFM01000491.1 GCA_009842375.1 Candidatus Poribacteria bacterium
GCCGTCAACCCAAAAATGTAAAGCGGACGGCACGCGGCGCGTGCCTGCTACCTTTAAATCAACGTTCAGTTGACACCCATGTGGTAGAGCACAAGCGAAATCCGAGCTACGATATAAACTATCAGTAATACTCATTAACTGAAAATTCTTAAAACTAAATGACCCTGCAAGTATAGATTTTGTTATGCTGACGAATATTCCCAGGGTTATTCGGTTTTTAAGAATCACCAGTTTTGTAATTAACGTGAGTTTGAAAAAGTTTTCACCCGCAGCATTCTCTGTTATTTTTGGCAAAAACGGCACAACCTAACAGGTTATGCTACAATACTACCGCTTTTTTTAGACTTGAAAAGTGTTTAGATCAAACTCACATTTTATTATCAAACTCACGTTAGATAGGTCTTGTATAGCGTAAGAAGTTAGATTTTATTTTTACATTTTGGAGAGTACTATGGCGAAAAGAGGAAAACGTTATCGTGATATAGCGGAGCATGTTGAGAGTCTCAATTTATACACGGTTGATGATGCTATTTCACTTTTGAAAAAGACAAGTACAGCAAAATTTGATGAAACTATAGATTTGGCATCCCGTCTTGGTATAGATGCGCGTGTTGCTGATCAAAATATCCGTGGTACTGTTTCACTTCCACACGGTACAGGTAAGTCAGTTCGTGTTGTTGTGTTTGCAGAGGGTGACAAAGCCCGTGAAGCGGAGGAAGCTGGTGCGGATTTTGTTGGCACTGATGAATTAGTTGATAAAATCGCTGATGGTTGGCTTGATTTTGATGCGACGATTGCTACACCGGACCTGATGCGGAGTATCATGCCGAAGTTAGGGAGGGTCTTAGGACCGCGTGGATTGATGCCGAATCCTAAAGCAGGTACTGTCACTAATGATGTTACTGAGACACTTCAGAATATCAAGGCGGGACAAATAGAATATCGTGTTGAGCGGACATCTGGTATTGTTCATGTGCCTATTGGAAAGACCTCATTTGAAGAACCCCAAATTAAGGATAACTTAAATACTGTCATGGATGCGCTTGTCAAAGCACGTCCTGCTGCGACAAAGGGTCGTTATATTCGGAGTATTGCGATATCCGCTACAATGGGTGCGAGTATCAGGATTGATCCACAACAATTTTTGTAGGAATTTCTCTAAACATATATGGATTCCGTAGTTATTACGGAAAAGGATAAATGACAATTCCGTAAACACAATAGAGTTTTAGAAAGTAGGGGCTTACGGCTTAATTACCTACCGAGACTCGGATAAGGTCAGCATCATCTCCAACCATTATCGGAAGGAGTGGTTTTTGACTGCCGTAGTTAGGTCAAGCCTCCAGGTATCTGGGGGTTTTTCTATTTCTGGATGGATTTGTCAAGATTTGAAAGGAGCTAACCTATGCCGAATGAAGCTAATGTTCAGCAGGTTGGACAAATTCGCGAGTTATTTGAAAGTTCAGACGTTGTTCTTTTGACAGATTTTCAAGGACTTTCTGTGGCTGAGGCGAACGATTTGCGTCAGCAGTTACGTGCTGCGAATGTTCAATATAAGGTTTGCAAGAATACGTTAATTAACGTTGTTGCGCAAGAAAGAGAAATTGAAGGACTTGCGCCATATTTAAAAGGTAATACCGCTCTTGCTGCGAGCGATGACCCCGCTGCAGTCAGTAAAATCCTTTTTGACTTTAGTGAGGAACACGAAAATTTGCAAGTCAAAGGTGGTGTGCTTGGACAGCAGGTCATTGATGCGGGTGCGGTTAAAGCCCTGCAAGATATGCCTTCAAGAGAGGTATTGATTGGTCAAGCAATTGGTGGTATTGGAGCACCGTTGTATGGTCTTGTTAATGTATTGAATAACGGGTCTCCTATGACGCGTTTTGTCAATGTACTTAGTAGAACAATTGGTCAGGTAACATCTGTGCTTACACAGATTAGTGAACAGAAGAAAGCAGCCGAATAGGCGTATTAATTAGATTAAGAAAGGAACTAAAAATGGCAGATATAGAAAAAATGATAGATGAAATTAGTGAGATGTCGGTTCTGGAACTCTCTGAATTGGTAAAAGCACTTGAAGATAAGTTTGGTGTGAGTGCCTCAGCGATGCCAGCGATGGCGGTGGCGGGTGCAGTTCCTGCTGCGGGTGCAGCTGCAGAAGCCGAAGAGGGTGAAGCGGCGGAGAAAACCGAGTTTGATGTCCAACTGAAAGAAATAGGTGGACAGAAAATACCAGTTATTAAAGAAGTCCGCGCCATTACAGGACTTGGATTGAAAGAAGCTAAAGAGAAGGTCGAATCTGCACCTGTTGTCATCCAAGAGGGTGTCAGTAAAGAGGATGCAGAAAAGTCGAAAGAACAACTTGAAGCCATCGGCGCGGTGGTTGAAATACAATAGTCGGTGTACCCGTCTTCAAACTATGAAGACACGTAATAAATTAATTTTCGCTAACCCCGTTATGGTTTTAAGCTGTAATGGGGTTTCTCTTACAAACAGATGTTCAGTATTGCAGAAATATTTTATCTTGTATTCAGTCAACTTGCTGTAGGTGGGTTTGCTGTTATGCTTCTCATACCAAAAGGTATGGTAGGTGCTAATTATTATCGGTTGATGGGTGGTATATACCTACTCGTTGCTGTTTTAGCCCGTTGTGCTAATTTATATCTGAATAAGCAACGTGTAACGTTTACGACTTTTTTCAGTTTTTGGGAAAACGTTGAATCTGTACTTGTGTTATGTTTTGTTGTCATTGTCTTTATATATACAC
>VYFM01000552.1 GCA_009842375.1 Candidatus Poribacteria bacterium
CTGATATACATTCCAAGAGCATAACTCAAATGAAAATCGATAATTTCCCAATAAGCACTAACATATCTGCACAAGCATGTATTGTAAAAGGCATAAAGTTATACAAACAAGAAGATTACGAAGCAGCCATCTCTAATTTTGAAGAAGCTATACGATTAGACCCAAATGCTGCTGAGGCTTACTACGGTAGAGGATGTGTAAATTTCGGGTTAAAAAATTATGCTGAGGCTATTTCTGACTACGACAAGTCTATAAGAATAACTGATAATGTCGCAGAAACCTACTATAATCGCGCACGTGCTAAAGGGATGATAAGAGATTATTTTGGAGCACTCTCTGACCTTGACACTGCAATCCGATTAGACCCTGACACTTCCTCATATTATAGTATTAGGGGTGTGACAAAGGCATTCCTCAAACACCATGATGCAGCTATCCAAGACTATGATGAAGCTATACGATTAGACCCTGATGATACCCAAAATTATGTTTGCCGTGCCCATTCAAAAACCAATCTAAATTTATATTTTGAAGCCATTACCGACTGTGATACTGCCATCCGTCTGGATCCAACTAATGTTGATGCTTATACTTGGAGAGGGAAAACGAAATTACTTCTCGATCACCCGGAAGCAGCTATCTCTGACTTTGACCACGCAATTCGTTTAGGTTCTCAAAATGCATGGGATTACGCCAACCGTGCCGTTGCCAAACGACAAATTGGACGTGCAGATGGTATAGACGCAGATTTTCAGAAAGCACTATCTTTAGCTGAGGAACAAGGGAAAGAAGAACTCAAAACCGATATTCTGAAACTAATGCAATCTTAACCCACTGATCCAGCCAACCCCTCTGTGCTTCAGCCAAAACCTCACCCTCCTCTACGCTCCTGCTCTTCGTCCGTCGGAGCGACCGTAGCGACCTCCGACATCTTACCACCCCCGTCCCTCTTTGTATTCGTAGGTCGGAGCGAGCAAAGCGACCTCCGACATGGAAACTGTAGGTCGGAGTGAGCAAAGCGATGTCCGACATCGGAACACAACGAAATGATACATGTCGGAGCAAGCACAGCGACCTCCGACATGTATTTATCCGTGTAGGTCGGGTAGAGGAACGAAACCCGACACGTTGATCGTCTGAATCACAGATGACGCAGATAACACGGAAAAACGCAGAAGGGTTCTTGTTCTTTCAAGGTCATTTCCAGAGAATTAGGGTTCATTTTTTCAAACGGATTTAGGAGACACAAAATCAAAACCGCGCACATCCGCGTAATCTGCGTAATCCGGGGAATGCCTAAATGGCATTCATACCGTTGATTTGGCGATTCAGACAAACCCCTCCGCGTCCTCCGCGATCCAGACAACCCCCTTCACACCACACAAAATCATCAGAACATTGACTGAAATGTCATAATACGCTAAAATACGAACGACTGAATTAGTCAATAATCTACTGAAATCCTTACTAACAGCAAAGGAAAATACCAATGAACATCAAACAAAAACTGACTTATATGCTAATCGGATGCCTTTTCACCCTATCAGGATATGTTCTGTCAAACCTATTCAACAACCCCACACATGTCCAAGCACAAGACGAAAAAGTGACAGATGAAATCGTTTGTAAGAAACTGAAGATTGTCAATGATGATGGGAAACAACTTGTCAGCATTGGATCATCGCCAGATGGTAAAAATGCTGGTATGGCAATAATGAACGCAGATGGAAACCTGCTTACCCTCATTGGATCAGAGGACGGTGGCACAATCGGTGTTATAGAAATAACCAACGCAGATGGGAAAAGACTTGTCGGTATTGGATCCGTTAGTGACAGCGGTGTCATGTTAATCCACGATCACAAAAGAGAGGGACGAACCTTCAGCGCAGACGGGGTATCTTCAAAAATGTCAGAGGAAGATATTTTTGAACATCTCAAATCGCAAATTGAGGATACCTCCGCAGTCCCTGAATGAGCAACCGAAAGAGTAAGAACGAAAGAACCCCCGCGTTTTAGCGGGGGCATGTCAGACAACCCTTTGTATCCTGTTCTAATCGTCTGAATATGCTTCGGAGTGAAAAGAAGACAGAACCGCCCCCGACAAAAGGTTCTCGGAACTCACCAATCTCTGTCGGAATATGTGGAAGTATTTGTTTAATTGCCCTTGATTTTCCACCGGGATATCGTAATGGGCTTTTAGCGTTTTTTATCATCGTGTTTTGTAATCCAAATTTGTAGATTATTTTCAGTGGCTTCTTGGTTTAGTAGTTGAATAGTTTTTTGTTTAGCGGGTGTGAGTTCATTGTTATCACAGCGATGTCCGTACGTAGGTCGGGGAGAGGAACGAAACACGACACCGCAGCACGCGCCGCGTACCGTCCGCTAAATCGTCAGAATCACAGATGACGCAGATAACACCGAAAAACGCAGAGTTCTGAGACTTCACCTACCATAAACCTTTCAAAAAATAAAACCAAACTTTAGAAGGGATGCAAATAGACACATACTCAAAACCGCGTTTCTCCGCGCAATCCGTGATAATCCGCGATTCAGACATTACCCTCTACAATGGCAATTTCTTCTGGGGTTAGGTCGTATAATGTGTAGACGAGTTTGTCAATTTGGTTTTCAAGGTCTGTCGTGTCTGCTTCTGGGTCTATGACTTTTGTAGAAAGTATTTCGTCAACTTTGTTTTCAATCTCTGTAACAAGACCTTTATTTGTTTTTGTGATTGGGGGAACATGTATCAACTCAACATATTGCTTT
>VYFM01000639.1 GCA_009842375.1 Candidatus Poribacteria bacterium
CTCATATAGGACGTATTTGTAATGTCAAAAAACCGAGAATTTAACCAGGAAATTGATATCGTGATGCGTGTGATGCGACATGCGCAGGCGGCAGTCAAATCCAGGTTTATTCAGGACGTCGTCCCCAATCGTTTGACAATTGTTCAGTTCAATGCATTGCAGCATCTTCATTGGTACGGTCGTGATAACGGCATGTATGTCAATGAATTAGGTGAGCATTTAGGTCTTGCACATAATACTGTCTCAGGTTTGATCAGTCGACTTGAGAAACACGGTTGGGTTGTCCGTCGGAAATGTGAAGAGGATCGGAGGCGTGCACGCATTCAACTTACTCCACAATCCGTTGCACTGTTTAAGGAACGAATTGAATATGCAGTCGATTTTTGGGATCATACTTTCGGTCAACTTTCTCCTGTTGAACAAGAGAATCTGATTGAAAGTTTGAACAAGTTGAAACAGGTAATGGCAAAGCCGGTTTGGCCAAGTTATGCTCAGTTACATCCACGTGATGACGATAGTTTACGAGAAAAGTTTGAAACAGATCTTGACGAACTTGCACAAGCAAAACTGAAACTCGTCGGGATTCGTCTTATACTCGCACAAATTGCCGAAAACCGTAATGAACATGAACTTGCCGCATACCTTAACCAAGCCGCTTCAGAGGAAATTCGACATACAAATCAAATATTCTCATTACTCGGACATGGAGAACATTTTGATAATCTACTCTCATCCCTTATTGATGAGGACAAAGTGGTCTACGAAGAATTGTTAGCATTACTTGATAATGCACCATGTGCAGATGAGGATGAGGAATTAATCCTACTTCGACAAATGCTTGAAGATAGTGACAGATATAAACGATGGTTTCGTAACGTCAAAAAACAAAAGAATCAGTGACTTCTATTCTATCAACGGTTAACTGGTTTCAGTTTCTAACCATTGACACAAAAGAGGAGAACATGCAGTCCCAAAGCCACGAAAGTATTCCTCCTGCTTGTAACTATGATGATGCACAATTGATTGAACAGTTTCAGCAGGGTGACACAGAAGTATTTGATACTCTATTTACACGTTATCAGAAACGTACCTACCGGTTAGTTCAACGTTTTGTTCCTAACCATGAAGATGCCCTTGATATAACTCAAGATGCATTTATACGGGCATACCAAGGTTTGGGTGATTTCAAGGGGCAGTGTCAGTTTTATAGTTGGCTATACCGCATCACATTCAACCTATGTATTGATTTCCTAAGAAAAAAATCGCGATCAGAAGTAATGGTTTATGAATCTGAGGAAGGTGACGAGTTACCTATGGCAAACTTCCCTGATTTGCGTTCAGATTCTCCCGCCAAAGCTGCTGTAAATAAGGAACTTAGAGTTCAGATTCGAAAGGCGATACGTCAATTATCACCGAAGCAACGACAAATCTTTATTCTTCGACACTGGGATGGATTATCACTTAAAGATATCGCTGCTGTGGTCGGTAGATCTGATGGCACAGTCAAGGCACATCTATTCCATGCACATCGCAACCTACGCAAACATCTACAACCTTATTTGAAGGAGTCGGATGTGTAGTATATTTATTATTTGTCAACTGATTTAATTGATCGTAATTTACTATTCTACAACTATTTTCAGTCTGTGTGTTTTCGTGTGGTAACCCACAGCAAATCTATGCTGTGGGTTACATCTCTGAAGTAGGTTCTTCTGTTGCAAAGAGTGCTTCAACGAAATCTACCCCTTTAAAATCCCGTAAATCTTCAAGTTTCTCACCAATTCCTATCAATTTGACTGGGGCACCAAGTTCGGCTTTTACTGCTAACACAATCCCACCTTTAGCTGTACCATCCAGTTTTGTGACCACGACACCAGTAATCGGTACTGCTTCATTGAATATCTTTGCCTGCATCAATGCATTCTGACCGACAGTTCCGTCAATTACAAGTAGCACTTCATGTGGCGCACCAGCATGTGCCTGTCCCATTACCCTCCCTATTTTTGATAGTTCATCCATCAACGGTTTTTTGGTATGGAGTCTACCTGCTGTATCCACAATTAGGACATCTGCTTCACGATGCTTCGCTGCTTGAATTGCATCATAGACCACAGATGCAGGTTCGGCATTTTCTCCACCTCGTATTAGTTCTGCCTCTGCCCGTTCACACCATATTGCCAATTGATCTTCTGCAGCCGCACGAAATGTATCTCCTGCAGCAACAAGAACTTGGTTTCCATTTGAATTAAATCGGCTTGCGAGTTTTCCGATTGTGGTAGTTTTACCAGCACCATTCACACCGAGAACTAATATGCTATAAGGGGTTTCACCTTCCAAATTCAATGGAACATCTTCACCGAGTAGATTCAGAATCTCATCTTTTATGACTGTACCTAATTCTGAAGAATCACCCAAACCTTTTTCTTTCACGGTTTCCCTGACGTTCTCCATCAATGTAAGGGTTGTGTCAACTCCTACGTCCGCTTGGATTAGCAATTCTTCTATCTCCTCCATGAGATCTTCATCAATTCTTCTACCCGTCCGAAGCAAACTTGAAAGTTCTGAGATGAAACGATTTCGTGTCTTTGCTAAACCAGTTTTTAGACGGTCGAACCAACTATCCTTATCACTTTCTACATCAGATGTATCAGGTGTTTTATCGCTACCTTTAAATAAGTTTCTTAGCATTCATTTCTCCTTAATTCTATAGTCAAAATAGATTCTGTAAATGTGTGAATGTGATATTTCTAATCAACATTCAAGTAT
>VYFM01000510.1 GCA_009842375.1 Candidatus Poribacteria bacterium
TCGTCCCCGGCGGCCGGATCCAGTTCCTGGAGAAGCCGAACGGCGGCGGAAACGGGAACGGCCCGGCGAAGGCCGCGGCCGCACCGGCGGAGCCCGCCGCGCCCCAGGGCGGCGCCCCGGAGAACGCGGAGGACTTCAACGACGACATCCCTTTCTGACGATCGGACTCGCCCCCATTCCTTCCCTCCCCTTCAGCCGCACCCCCTCCACGGGGGTCGCGGCTTTTTTTGTGCTGCAGATGCGGCGCCGTTCGCCTCCGAACAGGAGCCCGAGTCGGAAGTTGAAAAGGGTGAAACGCGCGGGGGCCGGAGAGAGGGCCGCCGTGCCCTCCGTCAACCAGCATCACAACCGGAGAACACAATGTCTCGAATTACGTTCAGGAAAATCGACCAGGAAGAGGCGCTGATCTACCACGACGGCGAACTCGTCGGCGACCTCTATCTCGATCAGGATCCCCTCACCGGCATGCCGGTCTACCTGGTCCTGCTCGCCGAAGACAGCAGAGGCTGGGTCCGGGTCCACGACCGTGCCCGCATACGGGACACGATACGTAGTCGGCTGGCAAGCCACCCTTTAATGGGTTGGCGCTGGTCATGAACGCCAACGGCCATGGCCGGCACCGCCATGGTGACCACCCCAGCGCTTTCACCAGACTTTCGGCGTTCCCGTGTACTGTCCCTGTACACATGGTGCGCCTTCGGCGCGTCGTGTTGGGCGCTGGCGCTTCCTGCGCCCACGCCCTTTCGCTCGCATCCACTCGCTGTAGGGCTGACGCGCCCCGATTGGGCAAACAGTACTACTCCCTACGTATGCCAAGTCTGTCCACGTGCTCTCTCCGTCAACTCCCCACAGGGGAGTCCTCCACTCCGCTCCGCTCCGTTCCGGCCGGCACTCCAGGGACAACGGCTTCGCCTAGGGCCGGCGCGCCACGCGACCGTGGCTCCGCGCTCGCTGCGCTCCCTTGTGCGCCCGCACCATCGCGCGGCACTCCGCCCCATGTCCCTGGGTCCCGGTGACTGCGCTGCGCTCGTGAACGGATTGGGAATACGTAGGGAGATTCCCTCCCAACGCATGCGGGGCTCCGCCCCTTCCTTTTTCATCTTCTGTAGTAATTCCATTCGGAGATTTCACAATGTACGACATCGACATCACAGAGAACATCGACAGCATCGATACCGGCAGCCAGTCCATCACCGCACACGTCTGCGAACAGGCGAAGCTCCACGGGGCCACCCCCGAGCGCGACGAGTTCGACCCCCGGGAAACCTGGGAGAGGGAAACCGCGATCGGTGCGGTCACCGAAGCCTTCTCCATCCTCGCCGACGGCATCGGGATGACCGGGTTCCAGATGGCCGACGAGGCCGGCTCGCTCCTCTGGGGGTTCGTGAACACCCTCGACGCCCAGATCCGGCGGCTGGAGAGAAACATCGACCGCATCTCGCCCGAACTCCGCGACCTGCAGAAGGAACAGGACGGAACCGAGATCAAGTCGCGGGAACTCGAACTCCTGACGGACCGGGCGCGGAACCTGGGCGCGCGGCGCGACGCCTTCGAGGAAATGAGGGACGCGGTAGCCGCTCAGTACCTTGCGCAGACCGGGGAGATGTGGAGACCGCGGACCGGATCCCACACCAGCCGCTCCGGTCTTTTGACTTCTGCATCGATTGATGCCCGGGACTTCATGCGGGCACGTGAGAACCAGAAGACGAAGGAGAACCTTCCGGGCGGAACTTTAATTGCAATCGCGGGCGGGAAGGACGGCGACCCGGACGCGGTGTTCCGGAAACTGGATGGCGCGCGGAAGAAATATCCGGACATGGTGCTCGTCCACGGCGGCGGGCCCGGCGTCGAGAAGTTCGCGGCGCGCTGGGCCGAGGCCCGCGGCGTCCACCAAGTGGTGTGCCGTCCCGACTGGAACACCCACGGGAAGGCCGCGCCGTTCCGGAGGAACGACGAACTGCTGAACCTCCTGCCGAAGGGATTGATCCTCTTCCCGGGTTCGGGCATCACCGCGAACCTCGGCGACAAGGCCGAGAGCATCGGCATCCCGGTCCTCAGGTGCCACTGAGGAACCGGCACCGGGTCGCGTCGCCTCCTCCGGCGGCGCGTCCCGTTCATTCCCCGCACGCTCCGCCGTGCGGATCATCCTTCCTTCATTCAACCGATTCGAACTGTCCATCATGAACACTCCACCACGACATCGGCACCAGGCGGCAGTCTGCTCCGCATCGCCGGCGGGACTGTCGGCACTCTTGTCGAAACTTCTGCCGGCACCTTCGCCGGTAACTTCCGGCAATGCCTCCCGCACCGGGAACGGACTTCGTGCTCCGACATCTGCACCGGGTGAACCCGGAACACATCTCTCTGATTCTCTCCACCTTCAGCCTTGCATCCTGCGCTGCGGGAACTTGTGCATGATGCCCGCCTGCATCGTGGAACATGTGAGACGCGACCGCTGCGTCGCGGTAACTTCGATCAGCGTCCGCCGGTTCCGCTGCGCGATGTGTGATGCGCGGCTCCCCGCGCTTCCATTGCCGAAACCGTTCTGTTACCTTCGCTGGAGAACGGCAGCGCGGAACACGCTCGGTGATCGCGGCGCGGCCGTCTCGCTCAATCGCCGCGAAGGCTCCAATCCCTTGCGGCGCCGGCCTTTCAGGTCGGACGGTGTGAACAGGAAACAGGGTTCCTCTTTCGACGCCCGGCGGCGTTTTCTCTCACACCCGACGCACCTATGGTGCCCTCAACAGCAAGTGCATGAATGCCCC
>VYFM01000512.1 GCA_009842375.1 Candidatus Poribacteria bacterium
ACCAGACCACAACACCAAAAAGATACCGTAAAGCATAAAACGGTATCTTTTTAAAATGGAGAAAAAGGGCTACGATTCGTCTGTCCAAGCGAGCGAAACGAACTGCGATAGGTTACCACAGAACCACGTAGGTCGGAGCAAGCACAGCGACCTTCAACAGACTGTTAGACAATACAAAAACAGTCAAAAAACCAGAGAATACCAATTAATTCAAAGGTTACCGTTATGCAGAAATTAGGCACAAAACGGTAACCTTTTTATATAGAGGAAAATTCCGATACAATTACAGAATATACACAAACAATACGTAAACATATTCTTAAAACTGAATAACCCTGTCATAGGCATCCAATTGTCGCCTAGTAATCTTGCAGAGGGTTTCTACCTTGATTACTTATTGCCTGAATCACAGATTACGCAATTCAGACAATCCGTCCATTCCATCCGTAGGGACGAGGAAACCTCGCCCATCTTTTCACATTCAACCACGTAGATCCGAGTGCCCCGGTAAAAGGAAAAAGACTTTCATACACGCTGAATACCAAACGCTTATTCTGCTTGCTTTGGCAATGCAGACAGAAAAATCAATAATTGAACGTCTCTGATTAAATAATTTGATTTGATGTGGAAATGTGATACACTTTAATAAAGGAGTATATATTATGAATAAACCGATACGTTTAGGGTTAATTGGCTGTGGTGGTATTGTGCAAAAAACACATGCACGTGCCTATCATTCACTTGTTGAAACCGTCAAGATAACTGCGCTTGCAGATGTTGTAACAGAGAATCTTCAAAAGGTTGGAGATGATTTTGATGTACCAACACAAAACCGATATACTGACTATCGGGAGATGCTTGCAAATGCTGAAATAGACGCAGTAACAATTGCGACTCCTCATTCACTCCACGCAGAACAAGTAATAGAATCAGCAAGTGCTGGACTGGCAATTATCTCCGAAAAGCCTATGGCAACAAGCCTTGAAGAAGCAGATAAAATAATGGAAACTGTTCGTAAAAACGATGTTCCCTATACGGTCACCCACAACTACCTATATACTGCAGGGATGCAAACAGCAATAGCACAACTTCCTGAAATTGGTAATACATACTTCGGACGGAGCTCAGGTATGGGGTTAAGATCAACTGATTTCAATGCAAATCATCCGAACCCTGCATTTGCTTGGCGGGCAAGTAAAAACAAAGGAGGGGGTTGCATCAGTGACACAAGTTATCATGAAATCTATTCTGTGTGCACATTGATACAATCTCCAGTTCGTTATGTTGAGGCACGTGTCAAAACCATGGTCCTTGACATTGATGTAGACGACTTTGCCATGCTATTATGTGAACATGAAAACGGAGCTATCACCACTGTCTCTGGGGCATGGAGTGTTCCTGCAACAGATTGGGGTTGGTGTGAAGTCCATGCAGAGAACGGATCTCTACGTGTCAAACATCGGTATAATGTGCGCGACGCACTTCAAAAATATACCAGAGCGGAAGGATGGAAACAAATTGAACTCACAGACCTTGATGAAGAAGGACTCAAAGATGCAAGCGGACATCTCGGTTATTTTACTGCAACATTTAATGCACTTGCAGAAAACAAACCACTACCCATAAGTGCTGAGAAGGCATATCACAATCTCGCTATTATTGATGCCGCACGTCGGGCAACAACTGAACGCCGCGCCATCGAGATTCCATAATACTCATATACGACAAATACTGAAAGGAGGACACATAAATGGACCTTAATCATCAGCAAATACAAATTACGGCTGAACGGGATGCAGGATCCGACACAAATAAATTGATCTGGTTTGTTGTTGGTTTAGCCTTAAGTATCATAGGACTGCTTGCCGCTTATATCTATCAACAAGACCCACCTGCATCCCGCTTTTTTGAGAAATCAGAAGAATATTCCCTGTTTTATACGGATGCATATAAAGCAAAATTACGGTCAGTTCAAGTAAAATATGCATTATTTGGTTTTTTGATTACCGCTGTTCTGTTTATTATATACATTGTATTCATATTTTCCATTTACAGCAGAATGTTCAGACTTATTGGAAATGACTTTTTCTAAGCAGAACATACAGATGAGAATGGTATAAAAAGAACGATACCAACAACTTTGTTCTCACTATGTCCGATTATACTCTAAAATAAAGTTGACGTTTGCCATTCGTTTCAGGTAAAATCTTACAAGATAGATATTACACATTATGCTCAGGGCAACATATCATAGATTTGTTAATGTGCGAATCACAATTAAAATAAATATGTTCTATTAAGAACAATTCCTACATTAAGGAGAGCTAACAAATGAATAATGACCAACATCAAGCACGGGTTCAAGGGGAACAAGATGCTGAACAGGATGTCACCAAAATACTATGGATTGTTGTAGGTTTTTTCATCACCCTAATCGGACTGATTATCGCATACATCTATCAACCCTCTCCACCAGCAACACGTATGGTTGATAAATCAAGTGAATACACAATGTTTTACACAGAAGCATATAAAAACAAGTGCAGAAGTATTCAACTTACATATACCGCAATAGGTTTTGCTGTTAGTGCAGGGATAGGTATTCTTATCTTTATCGCTGGAATGGCTATGATAGGAAGCATGAGCAATAATTTTCCATATTAATATCCAAGACATTTAAAACTACAAACTAAATTTGAATTACCTTAGCAATTATTAGTTTTCTCGTGGTTGTTATCGGGAAGAATACTTGTTGTTGCGC
>VYFM01000685.1 GCA_009842375.1 Candidatus Poribacteria bacterium
TTACAACGTACGCTCAGAATACTGCAGAAGTCCACGATAAAGGAAAGATAATTGGTATTACAGTTGCGCAGTTGCAGGAGGAAATAGAACGGCAACTGCAAAATGGAAATAATAAATTAATTATTGACTTAAAGAACGTACCGCTCCTTGACAGTACTGCACTGGGTGTCATAATTTTGGCATTCCAAGTACTACAAAGATCCGGTGGAAAATTGGTGCTGCTAAGTCCACAGAAAGCGGTAAGCAGTGTGTTAGAAGTGACGCGTCTTACATCAATTTTAGAAGTGTATGAGACTGAAGAAGCCGCTCGCAACGCATTTTCGTAGTAGATTTGGATGAAGATGTCAATTAGATGCGGATAAGTTATCCCTTTAGGAGAATAGGGATGAAAGATAGACAACCCGCTCTACATTCTTGGTTCAAAATGGGGCTGCGCAGTCAACAAGTTGTTCTGTTTTTGCTTGTTTCGCTTACACCGTTATTAGTTGTCTCACTTACTATCAAGGTGTTGGGTGGAAATGCATTGAGAAGCAGTGTTGGTGAAGGGTTAGCTTTACTTGCGCGGGAGAAACTCTCACGCGCGGATCGTGCTATTTCCCACAGAATGGCAAATATCAGAGAGGAACTACGAAATCTTACCACTGAGGTTGTTAGGTCAAACGGTGCTATCGGTGACTCGGATGTCCTTATGGAAGTTCGGGCAAACTTGGAGGATAGTATTCGGTTGATAGAGACCTATGCTGGAGGTGTTAGGAGAGGAAGAATTAGACGTAGTAGACAGCAAAATATACATGAGGTAACTATTACAAATGCTGAGGGATATGTCCTCCGATCAACCAATCCAGAACTTGACTACGATGAAGACAAAATATCGCCCTCCCAAGTTAAGGGTGAAGTATGGCATACAAAAGCTTTCAATAATGGATATGGTTCTTATTTTGCTGAAGATGTCCAGTATGATGCAACACGGAATATGCATTTTCTATCAGTGGCATTACCAATTCGTAAATCAAACTCAAGATCTTCTTCAAACGTAAACGGTTCGGGGTCAACACAAGAGGAAAGGCGAAACCGCAGAGAAACACCAAGATCTTCCTCAAACCCTGAACAGAATGTAGTCGGTGTTCTCAGGGTTGTTATCCTGCTACCTGAACTAAACAATATTGTTGAATCATTACAAGATATGGAAAAGGCACACACAATATTGACATCGCAAGCTGGAAAGATTATTGCTGTTTCGGAAGGAAGCGGCTATCAAATAGATGATAGACTTCTATCGGAACATGCCACAGCAGAGGCAATTATCCAATCGAAACGGGAGAAAGGACCCACCTATGGATATGAAGTGGATGGTGAAACGGATCGTTTCGGTGAATCCCGTGTCTATGGATGGGCAAGAACAGTGCTGTTACGACGTCAAGAGTGGAAAAAGGAACAAAATTTTAGCCACTGGTTCATATTCGTTTCATATCCAAGTTCAGAAGCATTTGCGGGTGTCACTAAATTGAATCAGTACGTTTTTTGGATCACTATCATATCTTGTATTATCGTTGTGCCGGTTGCTTATGCAGTAGCACAACAGATTTCCCAACCGGTGATGCAGCTGGCGCAAGCCGCAAAACGTATTGGAGAAGAAGCGAGTGAAGTCGTCCAAGAAGATTCGGATCAAGTTCGCAAGCAGATTGCCAATATGCAATGGTACCAAAGTGATGAAACCGAACTAATCTCTGTAACCAGTAAGAACGAAGTTGGCATGCTCGCTCAGGAATTCAACGACATGCACCGCAATTTGAAAATCGCGGTTGAGAAACTTATCAGTGCTGAGGAGCAAATGACAACTATTGTTGATTGTCTCAGTGAAGGTCTAATTGTTGTTGATATACATGACCGAATCCTATATTTTAACCCAGCAGCCAAGCACCTACTTAACTTTAGCGAGTCAACAGAGTTTCCAGGTCGATTCAGCGAATTGTTGCAAATTACTAATCTCAGTATTTTGGCAAACACACAAGGTATAGGTACGCGGGCAACGGTTGAAATTAATTTAGATCAAGAGGGAGACAAAGACAATCGTATTCTTCGTGTCATGACGAGTCACTTTTTTGCGATTAGTCCATCAACCAATGGTGATACAGTGTCTGATGAAAATACGGATTTAGCAGGAACGGTCTATGTGTTCGACGATATAACACGTGAACATGAGATTGACAAAATGAAATCCGATTTTGTAGCTCTTGTTTCCCATGAATTGCGAACGCCATTGACATCAATCATCGGATTCTTATCGCTGATACTTGACGGAAAGACGGGACCTCTTAACGCAGATCAACGATTGAGTTTGACTCGTGCCCATCGGCAGTCTGAACGGCTAAAAACGATGATTAACGATTTGCTTGATATATCCCGTATTGAAGCAGGACGAATCGTGATGAATCTTGAGCCTGTCAACCTTGCTGAAATCGTCCAGCAACGTCTTGAGGAAATCAAACCGCAGGCAGACGAAAAAACAATCAAATTAGACTTGAATGTTGAACCTGATTTGCCCGACCTAACCGGTGATGAAGAACATCTCGGACAAATCCTCACTAATCTGATAGGAAATGCCGTGAAATTCACTCCACCAGACGGTGAAGTCACCGTAAAATTGTCTCGTAAGGAATGCCCACTTGAAGATACTACTATTGAGGTAGAAGAAAACGACGGTATCCATGTTGAAGTCATAGATACAGGACCAGGAATTCCTGTGAAAGAGCGTGAAA
>VYFM01000151.1 GCA_009842375.1 Candidatus Poribacteria bacterium
TGATTACCATCCGGACAGAGTCCGGTAAATGGAGGAAAGACAGATATGGCTGATTACGCTAATCCAGATGTATTAGTAAGTACGGAATGGGTCGCGGAACACGGCAGTGATGCTGGTATCCGTCTACTTGAAGTTGATGTGGATACTGAAGCTTATGGAGAAGGGCATATTGCTGGAGCAGTCGGATTGAATTGGCAAACGCAGCTTTGCGACCAAGTTCGACGCGATATTCTCACAAGAGATCAGTTTGAAGCACTCTGCAACGACAGCGGTATAGCAAACGACACCACCGTCATTTTCTACGGTGATAACAACAACTGGTTCGCTACCTATGCATTGTGGCAATTCCGCTACTATGGACACGACGAGAGTTTGTTAAAAGTCATGAACGGCGGACGGCAAAAGTGGATTGATGAAGGTAGAGAACTCGTCAAAGATGTTCCCTCTTATGCTGCTACTGGGTATCAAGCGAAATTTCCGGATGACAATGTCCGTGCTACAAAAGATAATATTCTACCCACACTTGAGCAAAGTGTTATCAACCTTGTGGACGTTCGATCACCCGCAGAATTTTCCGGTGAAGTGATTGCACCGCCAGGAATGAACGAGACAGCGCAAAGAGGCGGACATATCCCGGGCGCAGCGAATATCCCATGGGCAACCGCGGTCGCTGAAGACGGCACATTTAAGTCTCATGACGAATTGGAAACTATCTATGGCGGCGCAGGTGTTGACGATACCAAAGAGACAATCGCTTACTGCCGTATCGGCGAACGTTCATCCCATACATGGTTTGTCCTAAAATACCTACTCGGTTATGAGAAAGTTCGAAACTATGATGGCAGCTGGACAGAATGGGGTAATCTGGTCGGTGCACCTATTGCGCGTGATTAATTATAAAGGGAGTGATTCTGGTATTACTCCATTTTCATGGCAAATACAAAAGAGCCAATATGAGATTACTTTCCGCACACGCAATCGCATGTATGACACGGCAAGATGTAGCACGACTACTGAAACGATTTCAAGAAGAAGCAAACGATGATGTTCATAACATCCGTGTGTTGTGTGATACATTATCAGGAAGAATGATTTGCGAATGGGAAGCGCGTGATAAAATTACACTCATTGAGTGGCTAAAGAAATGCAACGTGCAATTGCGAGGAACCGGCGAATGGGTCATGACGGTTCAATACGAATCGGTTGGTGATGAACTCAAAACACCAACGCAAACACATTAAGTGTCTTTGATAAACACTTATTTTTAGATGTCCCATGTATTATCTAACTCGGCAAACTGCCTTTGAAGCATCTCATTACAATCGGATTCCTGAATTAAGCGATGCTGATAACTTTGAACTATTCGGTGCCGCTGCAAATCCAAATAGCCACGGTCACAACTATGTGCTCGAGGTAATGGTTAAAGGTGATGTAGATGCAAATGACGGGATGGTTATTAATTTAACGGATTTAGATGCGTTGTTGAAATCTGAAGTAAATGTCAATTACGACCACAAGCATTTGAATAGCCAACACCCTGTTTTTTCTGCAAATCCACATTTGCAACCAACATGTGAAAACATCACTATTGATATATGGCAACGGCTTGTAAAATCTCTCACAGACGGATTATTGCACCGAGTACGGTTGTATGAAAGTTCAACCGCATTTGCTGACTATTACGGGGAAGATCGGATGGTTTATCACACTAAGGTATACGAATTCAGTGCAGCACATCGTTTACACAGCCAAGTCCTCACTGACGAAGAAAATCAAGAGATCTTTGGAAAGTGCAATAATCCTGCTGGACATGGACACAACTATGTCCTTGAAGTTACCGTGAAGGGCGAAGTTGACGAGAAAACAGGTCTGGTTGTAGGTCTAAACCTGCTTGATGAGGTAGTTGCAAAACAGGTTTATACCCGTTTTGATTACAAACATTTAAATCTCGATATACCGGAATTTGAAACCCTCAATCCAACATCTGAGAACTTTGTAAAAGTACTCTGGGACGTGTTAGAACCGAATTTACGACCTGTGGTTTTACATCGCCTACGCTTGAGAGAAACACCCAAGAATCACTTTGATTACTACGGAGAATCATCATAATTTATGCATACTGAACAAGATAGCGAAGCGGATCATAAGCATGATTTGCATGGAACAACTGCAAATTTAGAATCTCTTTACACACAGATACTTGAGAATCTGGATGAAGATCCCAACCGTCAAGGATTACTCAAAACCCCACTCCGTGCAGCAAGAGCGTTAGAATTCCTAACGAGTGGCTATAATCAAGATCTAAACAAAGTAGTAAATAATGCTATCTTTGACGAAGATTTTGATGAAATGGTCATTGTCAAGGATATTGAATTTTATAGTCTTTGTGAACATCACATTCTACCTTTTTGGGGGAAATGTCATGTCGGCTACCTTCCACGAAAACGGATTATCGGTCTTAGTAAGATTCCAAGAATTGTGGACATGTTCGCAAGACGTTTACAGGTGCAAGAGCGTTTAACACGAGAAATTGCTGAGGCATTGCAAACAATACTACATCCGACTGGTGTTGGAGTCGTAATGGAAGCACAACATATGTGTATGATGGCACGTGGTGTAGAAAAGCAAGCATCAAAGATGACAACAAATGCTATGCGAGGCACATTTCGTGATGACAGTTCTACGCGGGCAGAATTCTTGAGGTGTATCCAAGTTTCTTAATAGTAACCCAAGTTGCCGCCTACAAGGTTTTAACC
>VYFM01000080.1 GCA_009842375.1 Candidatus Poribacteria bacterium
GGTTATCTTCTGTGGGTTCTGTACATATATTATACAACCTTTGTTTTCCTTGAGCAAACCTAATAATATATCTTTTTTATTCTGATTACGATAATCTACAACTTTACCAATAGATGGTGTGTCACTTGGTGGAAATACAAAGAGATTGGGTTCTCGGTCATTTACACGAAATTCTTTAAGATTCAACTGGACTGATTTCTTACCCAAATATTCATTGATTTCAGGTGAGAACGCCATGTCTAACAAGATGTTTTGTCGCTTGAGTGTCGTAATCTGTTGGGCTTTCCGCCATCCAACAGTGCGTAGAAACGTAGTTCCATCACTGACTGACATTGATATGTGTTGCTGATCTTTTCCCATTAATGTCGGAGGTGTATTTATTGTTAAGTTTTTACTGACAAAACAAGGTGATGGATTTGACATGCCGAAAGGTTCAAGTAACTTGAACTGATTTAAGGTTTCTAACGTTAGCAATGATAAATTTGTTTCAAAATCAAAGTCAAGTTTAGGTATCAAGTCAGTTTCAGTAAGGTGATCACAAGCATATTTGTTGAAGGCACTCTTAAATTTACTGAGATTCTCAGTCTTTAATGTGACTCCTGCTGCAGCTTTATGTCCACCATGTTTGATTAGTAAATTAGAGCAGCTGTTCAAACTATCAGCAAGATTCAGCCCATCAATACTCCTACCTGAACCTGATGCCTCCTCACCATCAATAGTTAGCACAAAAACTGGACGGTAAAACTGTTCCTTCAAACGTGATGCAACAATCCCAACAACACCTTTCGCATGTTCACCCCAAGAACTACTTGCCACAACTAATCCCTTAGTTTGATCAAAGTTATCATCTTTGTTGAGAAGTTCTATCGCTTTTTCTTGTATTTTATGCTCAATATCTTTTCGATCTTGATTAAATGAATCTAAATTCTGTGCAAGTTTTGCAGCTAAATCAGCTGAGTCTGTCGTCAGGAGTTCAACAACTGTTTTTGCAGTGTCCATCCGTCCAGCTGCATTTAAACGAGGTCCCAAAACGAAGGATAGAGCATACCCTTTCAATGGTTTCCCATTATATCCGGCAACTTCACACAGTTTCTCTATACCGATACGTTGTTTCTTGTTGATTTCTGCCAGCCCAAGTCTGCTTAAAGTTCGATTTTCACCAGTGAGTGGGGCAATGTCTACAACTGTACCTAACACGACAAGATCAAGCAGCGATGTCAAAAACGTTTTATCGCCAATCAAACCCTGTGCTAATTTAAATGCTAATCCTACACCTGCCAATTCAGGATACGGATATTCATTCCCGGCAACTTTAGGAGAAATGATAGCATAAGCAGGAGGCGGGTTAGTTTCTGGGGGTTGGTGGTGATCAGTAAGGATTACATCCATACCAAGTTCATTTGCCAGTTTAACCTCATCGATGGAAGTAATCCCGCAATCAACAGTGATCATCAAAGAACATCCGTTGGATACAATCTCCTTTATTGCACTCATGTTGAGACCATAACCTTCATCATAGCGATGCGGGATGTAGTATTCTACAGGATAATCAAGATGACGAAATGCGTTCACTAATAGGGCAGTTGCTGTTGTGCCGTCTGCATCATAATCCCCATAAATGTATATCTTCTCACCTATTTTTATTGCTTGTCGAATACGTTCAACTGCCTTCTCCATATCTGCCATTTTAAATGGAGAGTGAAGGTCAGCATAAGTTGGATATAAATAAGTTTTTGCCTCATCAACGGATTTTATACCGCGATTTACAATAAGACGCGCAATAAGAGATGGGATATTGAGTTCAGCAGCGAAGGTGAGACTCAATTCTATATCTGGGTCTTGATATTGCCATATCTTGGGTGGTAGTGTTTTCATTATATTGAAATTTCTGTGATTTGCAGTTTGCACCATACATACACATGAATAATGTTTGCCAGTTTATATTGCAAACGCATACTTTGATATAAATATAACATGAAATATTTCATGTGTCAATGCATTATTACATGCTATCAAATTCCACTTGATACACTACTCTCTACGTGGTATCATTTAACTAATGAAACACAAAGGTTTATTCATTACACTTGAAGGCGTTGAAGGTGCTGGTAAAACAACACAAGTCCACCGTTTGGCAAATGCAATTGGTGAAAATGTACTTGTTACACGAGAACCGGGTGGAACTCCAATTTCAGAACAGATACGTAACATATTTTTAACTGACGCTGATATGTCTCCATCAACCGAATTGTTGTTGATTGCCGCTGCACGTGCACAACACGTCACCGAACGTATATTACCCGCATTAAATGCCGGACGAATTGTTATCTGTGATAGATTTAGCGATGCAACCATAGCATACCAAGGATATCGGAAAGGGATTGCACTACAGCAAATTGAAAAGGTAAATCACATTGCAACAGGAGGATTAGCTCCTGATGTAACATTTCTTCTTGATTTACCTCCTGAAATCGGAATCCAACGTAAACGGAATTCAGGTGAACCGTTAAGCCGTCTTGAACACGAAAAACTTACCTCACACCAAAAAGTACGAGAAGGTTATTTAGCAGTGGCAAAAGCAGAACCACATAGAGTGATATTAATTGACGCACAGCTTGACGAAAACACTATTCATCAACTACTTGTCTCCGAAACAAAAAAAAGAATCCAGTCATTTGAATAATAGTTACATTGAAACAGGTATTATAATCCAAGTTGCTACCTATGTAGCACAATTTGTATG
>VYFM01000391.1 GCA_009842375.1 Candidatus Poribacteria bacterium
GATAAAAGATATATGAACTTCTTTTTGCATAAAATCTTATTCTCAGAAACCCTATAGGTTCGGTTTCCTAACCGAACCGGTGTTTATTCAGTCTATAGATGTAGTTAGGAAACCACATCTCCCGAAGAGTATGCACTTATTTTCGGGTTTCACTATAATTAAAGTGGTTGTAATCACGCAATTCATCTAAAGGTAAAAATCAATTAATTATGGAAAATATAATCCAACCAGATTTCAAGAAAATAAAGCAAGAAGCACAAAAAGTAATTGTCGGACAGACAGAACTCTTTGAACTCGTTGTCGTGAGTCTGTTCACAGGCGGACATGTATTGTTAGAAGGAGTACCCGGGACTGCCAAAACGCTAATTGCCAAAACGTTAGCAATGGTGGTTTCAGGTGATTTTAGTCGTATCCAGTTCACTCCCGATCTAATGCCATCAGATATTGTCGGTACAAGTGTCTATGATTCGACTTCAAATCAATTTAACCTGAAACGCGGACCGGTTTTTACCAATATTTTACTCTCTGATGAAATCAACCGTGCCCCCGCCAAAACACAATCTGCACTTTTAGAATGTATGGAAGAGCGACAAGTCAGCATTGATGGCATACGACACGAATTACCTCAACCATTTATGGTATTAGCAACGCAAAATCCTATCGAATATGAGGGAACATATCCTCTCCCGGAAGCACAATTAGATAGGTTCCTGTTCAAACTTAAGGTGGATTATCCTGGTACTGAGGTAGAAACGCAAATTTTGATGAATTATCATCAAGGATTTAACGCCACTCGTTTAGAGACAATAGGGGTAGAAAGTGTAATTGACAGCACATCACTTCAAGAATACCGAGATGTAATTCAAACAGTCACAGTGGAGGAATCTATATTCAACTATATTGTCAATTTAGCAGAAGCATCACGTAAGTCAAATGAACTGGTGTTAGGTGGGAGTCCTCGTGCATCAATTGCTCTATTATTAGCAAGTAAAACCTATGCTGCATTACAAGGACGAGATTACATTCTCCCTGACGATGTAAAATACTTGGCTCCCCATGTTTATCGGCATCGTATCCTATTGAAACCAGATGCCGAGATAGAAGGTCTAACCCCAGACGATGTGATTGATAGATTACTTGCAGAAGTTGAAATACCACGTTAAAAAGATGCATATTACCAAACGTTCACTTATCTTATTGATACCAACCGTATTACCTATTGCACTTTACACCGTTACTCCCCAATTGATATATGTCGGTGGTGCATACCTTGTGTCGTTAATTATCATTTGTATCATAGATTATGTGACAAATCCGTTGTTTAAAGGAATTGAAATAAACCGAGAGATGAATGCTAAGTTTTCGTTGGGAATAGAGAACGTGTGTACCCTACAAATTAACAACCGCACACGCCATCAGGTAAAGATTCAACTAAAGGACGATTTCCCAAACGAATTCCTGTATGAGCAGGTAATCCACGAATGTTCAGTTCCGACTATGGAACACGAGTCAATCTCTTATCATCTAACTCCAATGCGACGTGGCGTATATCAATTTGGGGATATACATGTACGGGTTTGGGGTGTATTGGGTTTAGTTGTCCGTCAACATAAGATTACAGCATCAACAGAGATAAAGGTATATCCCAACTTGCAGGCAATCAAGCAATATGAACTCTTAGTAAAACGCGGGATGTTATATCGCATGGGATTAAAAAATTCACGGCAATTCGGGGAAGGTACGGAAATGGAAAGGTTGCGCGAATATCTACCAGATGACGACTTTCGACGGATTGACTGGAAAGCCACCGCACGACACCGTAAACCAATTGTCAAAGAATTTGAAACTGAACGCAGTCAAGATATAATGATTATGTTGGACACGGGTAGACTAATGGCATCACCGATCCTTTTAGGAACATCTGATACACCTGATACAGAATCAATAATGCCAAAAGCGATGTTAAAACTGGATTATGCAATCAACACAACATTAATGGCTGCTTATGTCTCAATGTTGAAAGGGGACAAAGTAGGTATGATTGCGTTTGCAGATACCGTCCATCAATATCTGGCACCCAAACCAGGAAGAAAACAGTTTCTAACGATGTTGGAAACCATTTACGCGCTTCCAGCTCATCCATTAGAACCGGACTTTGAATCCGCATTCACATACCTCGCAACAAAGCAGCGTAAACGCGCTCTCATAATACTTTTCACTGACATTCTTGATAATGACTCTGCAGAAGGAATCGCAACTTATGTAGCACAATTCTCCAAACACCATCTTGTTATCTGTGTAACATTGACTGATTCTGGCATAGTTGAATTGTCTGAACAAAATGCTACAAATTCAAAGTCTGTTTATCAGAAAGCAATTGCCGAACGGTTGCTGCAAGAAAAACATGCAACGTTAGAAATCTTGCGTCGACAAGGTGTTATAACTATTGACGTTCCCGCACACCAATTGACAATGGCAGTAGTGAATAAATATCTGGAATTAAAAGCAAAATCTATGATTTAGACATATCATGACAGGAACAAGGAGTTATCAAAAACCCGTCAAAACCCCTGCCTTTAGGTAGGGGATGTAGACGGAACCAAGTGGTCTATTTTGTCAGGGTTATTCAGTTTTAAGAATCACCAGTCTTTGTATATTATACCATTTCTAAATGATGAAGGATCATTGTCTTGTAGGTCGGGTAGAACAATACCGAAACCCGACACGTGCAGTTTTTGT
>VYFM01000055.1 GCA_009842375.1 Candidatus Poribacteria bacterium
CATCACGTCTTTTCTTAACTATACTTTTGGTTATTGTTGGTATCCTCGTCCTAACTGTGTTTGTTCGCATCTTAACAAATCGAGATACTTCAGAGATTACAATACGTACATTAAATACTCAATTTTCACAATGGGAATTACCAGAAGGAGCAAAAGCACGGCTCGGTAAAGGGAAGATAAATGACATCAAGTTTTCACCAGATGGAACTCGTTTTGTAGTTGCATCAACTATCGGACTCTGGATGTATGATGCCATAACTGGAAGAGAAATAGCCTTATTCAGAGGGGATAGACAAGACATTAAAGGAATTGCATTCACACAAGACGAGAATGTACTTATCGGTGCAAATGCATCAAGACAGATACAGCGTTGGAATGCAGAGAACGGTGAACTCAAAACTATTCTCGTAAATGAAGATTTCAAATCCTTGAACAGTGCTGTCTTTTCTAAGGATGGCACAAAACTTGTTACCACAAGTGGTCTTGATAAGGCACAGGTTTGGCATCTTGATGATATGTCAACATCACCGACTATTACATATATTGAATTAAATGAGAGAAGAGGACGACGCCCTCTTGTCGCACTCACTCCAGATAACCGTTTACTTGCAACCACAATTCATGAAGGGATGAATGGGTACCAATACATGTGTGGAATACGACAACGGGAGAACATATATTCACCCTGATAGGGAATCCAAGGTGGATTAAATGCATGGTATTCTCACCGGATGGAAAAACACTCGCAAGCGGGGATGAATATAAGACTATACATCTATGGGATATTGAGACCAAGACATCACGAGCAATCTTCAAAGCAAATGTTAGCTTTCAAGCATTGGCATTTTCACCAAATGGCAAACTACTTGTCAGTGGTAGTGGAGACGGGAGTGTGCGTATATGGGATGCAACCGTAAAGGAACAAAAAGGTATTAACGGAAAAATTAGTCAGTATCTCCCTTCCTTAACACTCAAAGGACACAAGGATAAAGTCTCTAATATTGCATTTTCGCCTGATGGGAAACTACTTCTCACAGGTAGCGTTGATGGTACAATTCGTGCTTGGGATATTACCACTGGCAGTCAGAAGTATATTTGTCCAGGACATTCAGAGGAAATCACTGGGATAGGTATATCCGATAAAGACGGTTCGTTGACAACGGTACATTCTTGGGAAAATCAACTGCTACATTGGGATATCAATATAGGGTGTCATTTATCTGGATCCTATTATAGAAATAAAGGAATGGAAGCAATTTCACCCGATGCAAATACGGTGGTTATAAAAGATTGGAGAGCGAAAAAGAGATTAAGATTGTGGGATACTTCCAAAGAACATGTTCATACAATCTTGGATGGACATGAGTATTCGCGAACTGCACTGAATTATAGATTCGCGTTTTCTATAGATGGAAAAATGCTCGCAAGTACAACTATAAATCGTGTTGGAATAGTCCATTTATGGAACATTTCTAAAAAGTCAGATGGGTTTTTGAAAAGACTGTTTTCCAATACAATGACGATTCAACCGTTACATACACTTGATGAAATTACCGGAATAGTAGGGGAATTAACATTCTCTCCAGATGGAAAAATGCTCGCAACTGGCAGTAGCGATAAACAAATACGCCTGTGGAATGTGGAAACAGGGGCAAATTTATTTACACTTACTCCTGATAGTGAACATACAATCAGAGCGTTAACATTCTCACCAGACGGAAAAATACTCGCAAGTGGGGGCGGTAATCGGTCTATTAATTTGTGGGATGTCACAACTGGAAAGCAGCAAACTGAAACTCCTAATGTGGAAACTCCTAATGTCCTGAAGTATTCTCCTGATGGTAAAACCCTTATAAGTGGAACCTATAACGGAAAAGTTCAAATATTTGATGCACATTCGTGTCGACTTTTATCAACACACGCTGGACATACCAGTTGGGTAAATGATTTGGCATTTACCAATGATGGAAAAACCTTAATCAGTGCATGTAGGGATGGAACGATGCTTGTTTGGGATTGGGGAAAAATCACACATGTCAAAAGGTAATAGTAGTATGCATGCTCCGCGTTCAGAAAATATAATAAAGCGTTACTCCTCTCAAGATGCAATTTAGGATAATTTGTTTTGCGTAAAATACTGTGTGTAACTTAGGATACGGATAAATTCCAACATGTAGTAAAACTATCTAACATAAGGAGCATTAAAGTTGCAATCATCACGTCTGTTTTTCATATTACTTTTTGTGATTGTGGCAGTCCTTCTAATGACCCTGTTTATCGGTGGTGTTCCGAAACAAGGTTTCTCAACAATAACCCTACCACAATCCAATGTTGATTATTCTAAATGGGAATTGCCATACGGGGCGAAAACTCGTCTTGGCAAAGGAAAGGTAAATGACATCAAGGTTTCACCAGATAATACTCGGTTTGCCGTTGCAACAACTATCGGAGTATGGATACACGATGCTAATACTGGAAAGGAAATCGCTTTATTCAAGGGAGAAAGACAGGATATCAAAAGCATTGCCTTTTCAGCAGATGGAAAGATGCTTACTGGTGCAAGTTCTGCAGGTACAATTTCACGTTGGAAAATAGATTCTGGAGAACTTGTTGGCATTATCCCAATGGAAAAAGATCAACGTTTTCACTCCGCGCATTTCTCTGATGATGGAACAATACTTGTTACAACAAACTTACTACGTAAAGGAGACGACATACTTGAAAAAGTATACGT
>VYFM01000607.1:0-272 GCA_009842375.1 Candidatus Poribacteria bacterium
CTTCTGTTGTCCGTTATGTTTCCGATGCAGGTTTATCAAAGTGTCCCAATAATTTCAAAGTTCACTATAATTCACATATATTGGATCTGGTGTATAAACATATCGTCCCTACGGGACTAAAGAAATTACCCAAATATTTATTTAATCTTCATACGGGACTAAAGATCGGTCAAAAAAAAAGAAATACGGTCAAAACCTCCTGTTTATGTGAAACATCGTTTAACAATTGTTTATTTAGCACAACTCGTAAAATTAGTATATTTATTGTGTAA
>VYFM01000607.1:282-2729 GCA_009842375.1 Candidatus Poribacteria bacterium
TACACAGATTACGCGGAGGAACGCGGTTGGGTTTTTGATGTCCTGTATCGGCTTTCAATGGATTGATGTTTATCTTTTTGAAGCGGGATGTCCGATGCGAAGACTCAGAAATCCGCGTTTCTCCGTGTCCTCCGCGATTCTGACAAAACACATGTCAAAAACTTTACATACCCGCCTTGTCAATTTCACATATATATGCTATGATTTACCCAACCATTGAATAAGGAGAAATATTCATGTATCGTGTCGGTATAATCGGTTTAGGTAGCATCGCTTCCCGCTATTCAACCCCAGATGATGCTTATCCATACTGCCATGCAGGTGGTATTCGTCTATGTGACACCACCCAATTGGTCGCTGTAGCAGATATGTCATCAGAACGACAAGCAGACTTTAAAAGCACATGGGGCCCTGGATTCCCTGACAACTCCATCAATTACTACGAATCTGATACACAAATGCTTGAGAGTGAAAAGTTAGATATAGTCGCAGTCTGTGTGCGTGGTCCTCATCATTTTCAGGTAATGCAAAATGTCTTGAGGGCAGACATCAAAGCAATCTTTCTTGAAAAACCTGCTGGATGTTCACTTGAAGAAGTAGACACGATGACCGCAGGTGCAGATGCAAAAGGTATACCAATCGTAGTTGACTATACAAGACATTGGGGACCTCATCTCATCAGACTCCAAGAGCTAATAAAGGATGGGCTTATCGGTGAGGTACAGAGCGTCATAGGGTATTGTGGTGGAGGTGTACTTTCATTTTCAATACACACTACAGATATGATTTGTCAATTTGCTGGATACGATCCTATTTCAGTAACAGGATATGTTGAGGGTAGTGGTGATGTCCCAGAACCTTATGAACCCGAACCCGCAATTGTTGGTTCAACTATCAAGTATGAAAGTGGGATTATCGGTTTCCATGTTGGAAAACATGGTGTTAGAGGAGGGTTTTCGGTAGACATTCTTGGCAGCGACGGAATTGTTCAGACAGGATTCTATAGCAGCACAACCGTGCATCAAGGTGGTAAGTTAGTTGATAATGCTACCCTTGAGCTTCCAGAAAACGCCAGTCCTTTCAAGGTTGCTTACAAACAAATAACAGACTATCTTGATGGTGGTTCACTCCCCCATTGCGCGAGGGATGATTATACAGCGGTCAACGAAATCGGTTTTGCTACAATTGAAAGTGGTATAACAGGACAGACGATCAATCTTCCGTGTGAAAACAGAAAAAGACTGATCTTTGCTAACGGGTAATCTGATATGGGTTTGCCATTCTTACACGAACTTAACCCTTTAATCAGATTCTTTATGAGGTATTACCGTACTAAGCGTTACAAAACATCTCCTCACACCCCGCTACGTATACCGTTGAATGAATGCAAAGTTGCACTTATCACAACAGCAGGATTTTTTCTTGATGGACAGGATCCTTTTGAAAAGAATGATTGCACATACCGAGAAATCCCTAATTCTATTGAAACACAAGAATTAATGGGTGGACATAAAAGTTCGGCTTATGATGAACGTGGCATAGAAACTGATCCGAATCTTGCGTTTCCACTTGATAGATGCAGGGAGTTGGAAGCAGAAGATAAAATCGGTTCACTAAACCGTAGACATTTCAGTTTTATGGGATCTATCACGAAACCGAAACCCTTGATTGAAAGAACTGCTCCCGAAGTAGCGCAGATGCTGAAATCTGATGATGTAGATGTCGCTTTCTTAACTCCTGTCTGACCCATGTGCAATCAGTCTGTAGGATTGATACAACGAGCTGTTGAAGAAGTAGGAATATCAACAGTTTCAATTACACTGGTAGAGAGTATTACCAAGAGAGTAAAACCACCACGTGCTTTGTTAGTACCCTATTCTTTTGGACACCCACTTGGTGAACCGAACAATCCTGAATTACAACATGCTATTATCGCAGAAACATTAGCACTCTTTGAGTGCGATGAAGAACCACCAATTTTAAAAATAAGTCAACAGAGAGAAGAAAAATGATCCGAGTTATTAAATATACATTTGTCCTTTCAATTCTAATTATTCAATCAAGTTGTTATGTGTTTCTTATACAAAATCCGAGGAAAGCTCTATTTTCGCAGTTACAACATAAGTATTCTGTAAATGTAGACGCTACATGGACTGAAGAACAAGCAGAGATGCTGCTAAAAACTTATGAATCCATATATCAACAATCAACTGATACAACCCATACAATAACCCCTTCTGTATGGAAGATAAGTGAAGAAACACAAGATGATGTAATGATAGAAACTGGTGATAAACTAAAACATATCATTGTTAATAGTGATGTTTTTTTAATTGAAAAATCGTATGCCCAAAACACTCAGGATGACTTTATATACAACCAACGGCTCTTTAGAATTGTCGCTCAACATATAACGGAAAATTGGACGGATATCCCCACAGTAAAAC
>VYFM01000122.1 GCA_009842375.1 Candidatus Poribacteria bacterium
GGGTCAGATAAGCTAATATCACTAAAAGTAAAAAAGGAAATAAATTATGATGAAAGAAACCAGTATTCAATTGATGGTACTATTCATAATAATGATGGTACCATTCATGATAACTATGGCATCGTACGCTCAAGAAACGGACAACACAAAAAAAGAGGCAGTTACGCTTCCAACACAAACTGTAACTGCCCAAAAAAGAGAAGAAGTACTTCAAAAAGTCCCTATTGCTGTAGCTTCTATTGACAGCACAAAAACAGAAGAATTACAGATTGGTAACATCAATGAAGTCGGTAGAATCTCACCTAATTTCAAATCCTATGACGATGGTGGTGGATTATTCCCAATGATAGCCAGCAGAGGCTTATTCACAATTGATGAGGTGCCAGTCGTTGGCGTTTACGTTGACGATGTCCCGCTGTTTAATACCACCTCATTCCCAACGCTGCTAACAGATATTGATCGCATTGAAGTGCTAAGGGGACCGCAAGGCACTTTATACGGTCGTAATACGCTGGCAGGTGCTATCAATGTAATTACGAAACACCCAACGAATGAAACGAAAGGATTTGCGTCATTTGGATATGGCAATCTCAATCAGATTGAAGCGAGTGCGGGTGTCAATATATCGCTTATTGAAGACAAACTATTCGCCCGGATTAGCGGTAGTTCGACCTTCAGAGACGGATACATCGAAAATACGTTCCTTGAGACCAACAATCTCTTGGAACACGAACAATACGGTGGCAACTTACGCCTGACATATTTTCCGAGTAGCAGCCTGTCTCTCACACTAAACACCTCCCTGACTCAAAGAGAAGTCGATGCTTACGCTTTTGTAGGAGGTTTCGGCTTAACGGGTGAGGACGTTCTTCCCTTGCTGAAAGAGGCACCATACCAAGTTGCCTTCAATACACAAGGTGTGTACGATACGTTGACATCAAATAATGCTTTGAAATTGAGTTATGAAACCGATCACCTATCCATTAAATCAATTACGTCCTTGCAATACACCGACAATACCGGGGAAGGTGATGACTTTGATTTTTCACCTCTTGCCATCAATAAAAGAACCCTCTCTTCAAGAGGATTTACGACGTTCGCTGAAGAGATCCGCGTGAGTTCAAAAGATAGCCGTCTCCGTTGGTTAGCAGGCGTTTTCGTATATAATCTCAGTACAGATTATGTGCATGACTGGGAGGCTGGCAAAGACAATGCCGCTTTTCAGCAAGATCCAGACGTGGCAGCACAATATCCTTATATAACCAATGATAAAACAGAACAACGGTACACCGGCTTCTCGGTTTTCGGTAACGCTGACTATCCGATCATTGAACGTCTTCGAGTGATCGCTGGCATCCGTTTTGAGATTGAAAACAACCACGCAGATGTGAGTCGATCTTATACGAAAAACGGTAATACGGGTTATCAGTACCCGAATTTGGGAGCAATTCCTGCCGAATTTGAAGAAACGGCAACGTTCAATGCGACATCACCCAAAGTTGGACTCTCCTATGATCCAACAGATGACCTTATGTTTTTTACGAACGTCGCGCGCGGCTATCGTCCCGGCGGCATCAACCCGTTTACAACCGATGCAGAAACAGCTAAATTCGATCCAGAATTCAGTTGGAACTACGAGGCTGGGGTAAAGTCGATGTTCCTGCAAAACCGAGTGAGAGCCAACCTAACAGGATTTTACATCGACTACAGAGACCAGCAACTTTACACTTTAATAAATCTGGAAACTTTCAATATTGGGCGAGCAAACTTGGGACGTAGCATTAGCTACGGCACCGAATTAGAGACAGAGTGGGCATTGATAGAGGGCCTCACAGCAATTATCAATATCGGATATTTAGAAACCGAAATTACGGATTACAAGACTATCGGCCCTGGGGGTGAATTAGATAACGCTGGAAATGAACAAGGCTACTCCCCACACTTCAATGGGAACTTTGGCATCAGTTACGAAAGACCCATAAACAGCCTAATTACGCTGAAAGCTACGGCGGATTATCAGTATCAGACGGATATGTTCTTTGACGCTGAGAATACACTTGAACAGAAAGCGTATGGCTTGCTGAATGCGCGTTTTGTCGTTTCTACAGAGAGGGCTGATCTCATTTTATGGGGACAAAACTTGATGGATGAAATCTATCTTAGTTACGGTTATGGGCTTGGCGGCGCAGGAGTTGCGGCAAATTACGGGCTGCCAAGAACATTTGGATCAAAACTCTTTGTGAAATTCTGATATGAAAATAACAACTTACATCATCCGCTTTTTGTTGGCATTGCTTTTTATCTGGGCAGGTACTGAGAAGTTATTCTTGCCATTTGATCCTACAGAGTTTCAGACTGAAATTGTGAAAACGGACCCGCTTTTCTCTGAGTTCTATAAGTTGTTATATGATGCAGGTTATTTATACTTCGTGGGTGTTTTTCAATTTCTGTGTGGCATATTGATGGTCTTCAAACGGACATATTTGTTGGGAAGTATCATGTTTGTACCATTGATTCTGTGCCTGTTAATGACACATGTCTTTTTTTCTCAGAACTGGCTATTCATTCTTTTTGACAGTGTTACTTTCTGTATGAATCTGTTCATAATTATCCTGCATGCAACAGAATTAAAGGCCACGTTTTTAAAGTCTCAAGATGGTTGGATATAGAATATAGTCGGAATGATTGTTCCGACTATATCTAATAAATCAACATAACCTATTGGA
>VYFM01000465.1 GCA_009842375.1 Candidatus Poribacteria bacterium
ATGATATTAGATACAAGATCAAGCCAAATTCCAAATTGAATACAGAAAATGTCACATACCAATCTTACATAAATGGTCATGCATGTTTAAATACTTTCAATATCTCATAGCACTTTCAATACTATTTTTTCTAATCCACACACTCCACGCTGCCCCCTTAAAAACCCTAACCTTAGATTTAACCCGTGAACTAACCGAAAACAATAAAACAGAACAAATCTCAGGAACACTTCACTACGATGTCCAAACTGCCCGAGTTGTCGTTGAAATAGACAAACCAATCAAACAGATAATGCTTGTTAAAGACAAAATTTTGGAAATATATTATCCCGTTGAAAAACAAGCATTCCGTTTTATTTCTCAAGGACGTATTCCACTGCCCTTCGTTGAATCCATACTTCAGACTACACAAGCGGAATACGGATTGACTGCTATGGGGTATAAATTAGACAAACACGATGTTGTTGAAAAAGTCCTATATACTTATTGGAATCCGCCTGAAAAAGCTAAAGAGTCACTCGGTGGTATCGTCCTCGGCATGCAAAATGATAAACTTATTTCTACAGAAGTAAAGAACCCTAAAGGTATAATCATCGCAAGATCAATATACAAAAACCATAGCAAGATCGGTCTAAACTATATTCCGATGACTGTTACATCCAGCACCTATGGAGCGAATTCTGAAGTGGTTCAGCATGAGAAAATTACTTATAGTAATCCACAGGTGAATTTAGACACTCCAAATCCAATCTTACAATTCTCCATTCCCGATTCAGTTGAAATCAAAGAGGTAAAATGGTAAATTATCATCTCTGTCGTTCATTTTTTCTCCGCTGTGTCCTGTGTCTTACGACTGCTATCCTCACAATACCTGCGTTCGCAAGTGAAGCAATAGACCTGGCATTTATCCGACAAGTTAACCCAATCACTATGGAAACTCCCAAAGAGAATATCCGCTTTAATCCACAAGAACCCTCAGAAATTAAGTTCGTTGCGACTGGGTTAATACGACTATATCAGAAACTCATCTCCAGTCAAGACGCACCAACCTGCCAATTCATACCCAGTTGCTCTCGTTTCGGCATGGCTTGTATACATGAGTTTGGATTATTTCGTGGTGCACTGCTTACCGCGGACAGATTACTCCGGTGTAACGGATCACAATCATCACACTACCATAGAGACCTCAGAACAGGAAAATACATCGATCCAATTTCAGATTATGCAAAATAGAAAACTATGTGGATTTCTGCTCCTTTCACTCCTCAATATCTCATTCCTTTCCTACGCAAATACCGAAGAACCTTTAGATTACCACAGTCCTGAAAACATCCTAAAGTTCGCTGATCACTTAATCCAACAGGGAGACTATCTACGCGCCGCAGGCGAATATCAGAGATACCTATTCTATCAACCACAGGAAAGCGAACAAATTCAATATAAAATTGCACTCTGTTATCGTTTGGGAGGAAATACTGAAAAGGCAATACGGTTATTTGAGAAATTACTTCAAGAATCTACTGATAGAACATTAACAAGTAGTACCTATTATCAGATTGGAGTTTCCTATTTTCTCATGGAACAGTATGCGAAATCAGCACGCCATCTTGACAAATCATTACCGCGCATAACAGATGGTAGATACCGTGCAGAATCACAGCAGTTGATCGGTCTTTCAAATCTGATGCAAAACCGGTGGCTTGAAGCAGAAAAGACTTTCAATTCACTGATGAAATCTGAGGTATTGGAAGTAAGGAAAAAAGCAGCAGTATATAGTAAATATGCTACACAAGGTACAAAACTCCCTACCCGTAGTCCGTTTTTAGCAGGACTGATGTCTACAATTGTCCCAGGTGCAGGACGATTGTATACAGGGCGTTACAGTGATGCCTTGACTTCTCTGGTTACCGTTGGTTTTACAGGATGGCAAGCTTATGATGGCTTTCGTAGGGATGGAATCTCATCAGCAAAAGGGTGGACACTCGGCACTCTCAGCGGTATCTTCTACCTCGGCAATATATACGGATCCGTTATTTCAGCAAGTGTCTACAATAGACATGTTGCAGAGGAATACTTGTCTACTCTATTTATAGAAATATCATTTTGAACCTTCAACACGTAAAATTTGAGAAAAACTTCCAAATCAGTCCTACAGTTCTGACATCAAACAAACAGGGTGCCGTCCAAGTGGAATCGATACGCGCAGCGACCAGCGTCGTTATTCGTGTTCTTGTGCCTGAGATCAAACCTAAAATAGTTTCACCTTTGGGAGCATAAGCATGGCATCTATAACTCTCAGCACGAAAACCGCATTCATCCACATAAACTATCTTTTTCCCAGCGGCGTGTTTCTCGGCGAGTGCCTGATGGTAGGCTAGTCGTTTCTCGTCGCACCGCTCCTTGTATCCGAATGTCTTTTTTCGCGTAATACCGAGTTTTCGTCCGCCATACCCGATGCAAAACTCTGAAACTTTGAAATGGGCAGCACGCTCTTTTTGGTCAAATCGGGGAAATCAGCAACATGTTTTCTGAGTGCCTCCTCATCAATCACTCTCATTTTTTTGGGACCTGTTTTTCTAATTGCAAACGGGTTGTCAGCGGCTAACCACCTATCAATAGTTGAGCGTGCAACGGAGAACAGACGGGAAGCTTCAGATTTCTTTCCGCCAGCTTCAACAAAATCTAAAATGCGTTTTCGTAAATCTGGTGAATAGACCATAGG
>VYFM01000556.1 GCA_009842375.1 Candidatus Poribacteria bacterium
ATATAACGCATCCAACTCATACGATTTCAACTATATCACCATTTTAACCGCTTCAAAACGTTATTTATTTTTCGTTTCAGTATAATAACTGTTAACGTGTTCATGGATTGGTTGTCGTTCAAGGTTAGCATGTGGGTCTGCCCGACTGGCAATACCCGTGATGGCATCTACTGATTCGTCTGCTTTAAATCGTAAGTACAGTTTTTGCGATTTGGCAGCCATAGATGGATTTTTTAGTGCGCGATAACATCGCATCATATTGTAGTGTGCATCTAAATCTTCTGGATCTACTTTAAGCGTTTTTTGGAAGTGTGTTAAAGCGGCATCATATTCACGTTTTAGATAGTGCATTCTCCCGATTACATTGCGAACACGTGTATCACGTGGGAATTGGGATATTGCTTGTTGAAGGTGTTGAATTGCTAAGTCGTATTTTCCATAAGACTCTTGGACCAAGGCGTAAAAGTAGTGAACTTTTGCTCGGTGTGGGTTATCAGGTAGCAACTGTTTCTGTATTTCAAATGCCTTATCAAGCATTTTTTCAGCACTTTGCATATCACCTTCTTTGATGTAACAACGTGCTAAATTAACCCACCCATCTAAATATTCCGGTTCAATTTTTGTTACTTCTCTAAATGCTCTTATTGCTGTTCTGAGATCTCCTTGTAATAGCTGCCCTATGCCGTAATCATTCCAACGTTCACGGTCATTTACTGCATCCGAATTTTGTATAACGACATTCTGTGAAGCAGGTATGACACGGAGTGTTGCTTTGGTATCTGCCATAACAGTGATTGGAAGGTTAGGAATAGTCTTTACTTTTCCTGCCACATCCGATGTGTCTCCTGTCCAGACCCACTTTCCATCATCGTAACCTTTATCGACTTTATAATCGGTATCTTCTGGATCGCGAACACCAGCATAAGCCCACTGTGTGTGCCACCAGTTGAATTTACGATGTTTCAGTTTCACATCCAAATTGAGAGTTTCTCCACAATCTTCAGGAATTTCTAACCTATACCTAACAGTATCGGCTGCACCGGGTGGAATAGTGCGGGAATATAAGATGGTTCGCATAGCCCAGGCATTACGTTTATTGATCAAGTTTCCGTGTTCATCCAACATATAAGCACGATAGAAATGTGCACTCGGATCAACAGGACCATTTCCATCCGGTGCATCGATTCTTCCGTTCCAAAACACAATCATTCCGTTCTCATCTATAACTTTCACTTCAAGCCAGATATCAAAAGCATCAATCGTTCCAGCAGGGAATTGATGACCCACACCACGTGTGCGAACCACTACCTCAATTAGTGGGGCATCTCCACGCTTGATTTCAACACCATCTTTTGGGATTGGAACACCATTGGCAAATAGGTCTAATGTGACAACATCATTTTGTAGAAAGTCAACAACAGTTTGAAGTTGGTCATGATGTTGATTAACAAAAGGGAGTGCAGTGTTTGCAGCAGGAAAACGATGACTATGCACTTTGCCGTTTATGTTTCCTGCATCCTTAGAGTCGACTAACGGCATGTGGCAATCAACACATTTCTTAGGTTTATCCGGATAGTAGAAAGAGAGTGCACCTTGATGTGAAACCCCGCTTTTTTGCCATTGATCATAATCATTGAAACCGCGCACCCATTTGAAGTTATTTACTGGAAAATCTAAATGAACTTTATGACAGGTTGAACAAAATTCAGCAGTATTCTCGCGATGAAATGGTTTTAGGAAGCTTTTGCGATGTGGCTCAGGATCAAGACGAATGAGATAGTTGTGCAGGCTTCGGATGATACTATTTTCGCTTGATGCCATATCATGTAACGGTGGATATTTAATCACATATCCGCTATTCCCCATTGTATCCTTGACACGTTCAATAGAGTGGCATGCGGTACAGGCTAATCCTGCTTGTGCTGCAGGGGTATGAAGGTTTTCTCTAATCGGTTTATCCATGACACCGTTAAGTAGTATTGCTGGATCGTGGCATCCACCACACCATTTTGACGGTTGAATACCGTTGACTTCTTGCATATAGACGATTGACTTACGATACCATTGGTTATTGAATGAAGAGAAATGATGTGCTGATTCGTTCCACTGCTTGTAGATGTCAGGATGACATCCTTTTGTAGCACAGGATTCTGAGGTAAGAAAGAAGTCTGTAGGTATCAGGTTACCGGTTTCCGTTTCAACGGATGCAGGAAAAAAATGACCGGTGGGTCCACCTCCTTCATCATACATACTGGCTGGGGGCAATGGTGGGTTTACGACGAGATAGTCTTTGTTCGGAAAAAAATGTTGGGATAGCTTTGCTCCAATCGGGAAAAACAAAACACCAATTAATATAACAAGAATAGTTCTTCTGAATCTGGGCGATAGAATGGTACTGTCTCTCAACAGATGAAAGCAAAAGAGAATACTGCCAATGCTAATGGTGACGATATGTGTTATTAATAGCCAACGATATGGCGTGGTTGCGCCGACTATCATTAGATAACCACCACTTGCAATACCAATGAATAAACAGACGATGCTATTACGTCCCAGATGCGATATGGTTTTGAATTTTTTGAAGATATAGATGGTAAAAGGGATTAGTAAGGTAATACCAAGAACTAAGTGGAACAAGACGTTAAGTATATAAAATAGAGTTGGTTCACCGAAACTGAATAGATAAGCACTATTGATGAGCAATAATAAGAA
>VYFM01000005.1 GCA_009842375.1 Candidatus Poribacteria bacterium
AATCTTAACACCTAACACAGATTACATTAACAAATAGATTTATATCCAGCAGATAATCAGGAGATCTATTATGAACCAAAAAACAGATGAAATTCTACAAAAGATTGGTGAAAAAGCCTTAAAAGAATCAGTCGTACAAGTATCTTGGAACAACCCTGATAAGAAATCATCAGAAAAAGGTGAAAAACATCGTGGTACTGGGTTCTTTGTTGATCGAGATTTGGTTGTAACAAATCTCCATTGTGTTGCAGGTGCATCATCCATGATTGCAAAACTTATCAGTAGAAACGCTGAATTCCCTGTTGAAGGTGTGGTTGCAACGGATATTGAAAATGATCTTGTCATCCTAAAGGTAGTTGGAAGAGGTAAACCGCTGCCCATTGCAGACAGTGACACTGTTCAGATTGACCATGTTTTAACTGCCATTGGACATCCCGGTGATGAACAAAGCGAAATAACAAATGTCAAAATTCAAGATATAAGACATAAGATGAACCGTTTCGTAGTTAAAGGTTCGTTTAAACCTGGATATAGTGGTGGACCATTGTTAAACACTCAAGGTGAGTTAATAGGTATAGTAGTTGTAATCGGAACAAACTTAATGCATTTTATTGGAGGTACAACTCTATCAAACGGTTTTTCAATTCCTGCCAACACTTTATCTCTCTTACTTGAAAACAAAGGAGATGTATCAACATTTGAAGAATGGCAAATAAACCCACATATACAAGGCTATATTCAGTTTATCCAAGGTCAGCAATATATGAGTAATGGTAAACACACCGAAGCAAAAAAGTGTTTCGATGATGCAATTGATCTTTATCCACAATTAGTTAACGCTTATGTCAATAGATCTATACTTTTTATTTTCTCTGACGAGTCAGAACAAGCATTAATTGATTGCAATACTGCTATCAAACTCAATCCAGAATATTTAGAAGCATATATCAACAGGGCAGTTGCAAACTTACAATTAGACAAATACAAAGAAACCATCAAAGACTGCGATTACGTTATTAACAATAATCCAAATATGGTACAGGCTTATATCTTAAGAGCTACAGTTCTAATGCATATTGATAAAAAGAAAGCAGCAGAAAAAGATTATGACAAAGCATTACAGATCAATCCTGATTCTTTGGAAATTTATTTATCACGAGCAGGTGTTAGGTATTGTTCTAAAGACTATGCCGGTGCAATTAAGGATTATGATGAAATAATCAAAAGGGATTCACAATTTAGTTCCACATTTGGTATTTATACCAGTCGTGGAGAGGCAAAATATGAGCTTGGCGATTATGAAGGTGCTCTTGAAGACATTGAAATAGTCATTGAATCCGATCCAAATAATATTTCTGCTTATTCCCTTCGTGCCTATACAAAAATTCAGATCGGTATAACTACAGCAAATAGTGGCGATAAATCTGGTTCCCGCAAGTATTACAAGGAAGCAATTGAAGACTTGAATGTCTTTTTACGCACAAAAACTAAAGATCATACAGCATACAAAACTCGCGCACACACGAAATATCGGCTTGGTAAAATAAACGCTGATCTGGGTAATAATGCAAGTTCGCGCGCATTTTATAGAGAAGCAATTGAAGATTATAATGCAGCTATTGCTACAGGTCCAAAGTGTGTTGATTCTTATTATTATCGAGCACTTACTAACCGGTACCTGGAACAATATCAAGATGCAATTATTGATTTTGATAAAGTCACTGAACTTAATACCAAACACTTTAACGGTCATTTCCAACGTGGGCTTGTAAAACGGTACTTTGGTAAAACAAAAGCAAATCAAGGTGATGCTGAGGGAGCAATAAAGATATATCAACAGGCTATTGATGATTATACTGAAGGAATCAAACTAAAACCGAAACATCATACCTCTTTCAATAATCGTGCATTTGCAAAGTATTACCTTGGAAATATTCAAAAGAAGCAAGGTAATATGACCGATGTCATAAGGCACTATCAAAGTGCTATTGAAGATTATACAGAAGCGATTCAACTTCATCCTACATATTCCTTAGCAATTGAAAAAAAGGCATTAATACACTATCTCATGGGACAAATAGAATTAGATCAAGGCAATATAGAGAATGCTAATGAGCATTTTCAAGCAACTATAACAGACTGTGATGAACACATCCGTATAAATCCAAAAAAACCAAGTTACGATGTCCGTCTTAGACGGGGTAACGCGCAAGCAGCTCAAGGTAATTACGACATTTCAATTGAAGATTACAACAAAGCCATAGGAATCAAACCTAATAATGCACGTGCGTACTATGACCGTGGTATAGCATACCAAAACATTGGAATGCCTGATGAATCTTCAGCGGACATTAACAAGGCAAAGGAATTAAATCCCGATATTGAAAACAAGACTGATTAATTTGGATTTTATACATGCTTCTACCACAGTATACGCGTAGGTTAGATCGTAGGGGCGGGGTCTCCCCACCCGTATTTTTGTCTGAATCACTGAACCCACTGAGTACGCGGAGTACGCGGAAAAGATCTCTTCTTTCAGTGTGTTCCGCGTATTCTGTGGTTTCCGTGATGCTGACAGAAGAGCGGGCGAGTTGCCCTCGCCGCTACGATATGTCTGAGCGTGGGATAACCTTGTTGTCAAAAACTTTACACATCACACCTCAACCTAAAATTTCAGGATTATTCAGTTTTTGGTTTTTCTTGTAT
>VYFM01000002.1 GCA_009842375.1 Candidatus Poribacteria bacterium
GGATAAAACATGCTACGTTTTCTTTCACACACACTTCAAGTAATCATTAGTCTCATCCTCATTACTTTCATTATGGTTTTCTTTGTCATCTGTTTTGGTATAGGTGTTGCAGGCGGATTTGTACTTGGGTGTTGGGAAGATGTTGCATCCCTTGATCTTCAAAAATTAGAATACAAACAGGATACACAGACTTGGAGGCAGAACCTTGAGGTATATTCATCAATTTGTGAAGTACAACTTGAAGATTCATCAGTTTTCTTGATAGATAAATTGGAACGATTGGAATATGAAAAAATCTTGCCTGGGAATAAAGGTATAAACTCTCCCGGGCAATACTTAGTACAGTTGAGTGGAGAAAAAGGATCACAAAATGGCAATATTCGACTGTTCACAAGACATTTTGATTATCCCTATATGGAAGATGAGTCTTTAGTAAAACGGATCCGTCTTACAGTGAATAGTGGCAAGATTCAACGAATGCAAAACGATACCGATAATTCTATCCGCAGTTTCTATCTTGAACCGGAATTAATCGCTGAACCTACCGAAGATGACACACGGACTAAACGTAAAATAATTCCACTTGTAGATATGCCTACTAAACTAAAGGATGCTTTTATAGCAATTGAAGATAGACGGTTTTATCAACATTCTGGAATAGATGTTGTGAGACTAATAGGGGCAATTAAAGACTTCCTTGGAAGTGGAAATGAAATTGGGGCAACAAGCACACTCACACAACAACTTACACGGAACGTCTATTTAGGTAAAGAACGAAATCTACAAAGAAAAGTTCGTGAAATGTTACTCGCCTTCAGGATTGAAAAACAACTATCCAAAGATCAAATATTGGAAGGTTATCTTAATTATATCGATTTCGGACGATTCAACCACCAGCAACTATTTGGTGTTCAAAAAGCTGCCATAGAGTTCTTTGGAAAAGAAGTATCAGAGCTTGATTACCATGAATGTGCTTTACTCGCTGCTATTCCAAAGGGAACTACCATGTATTCTCCTGCTAAGAATCCTGAAAATGCCCGAAGACGACGTAATACTGTCCTCAGAGTAATGTTTAATCAAAAATTCATTACAGAGAAAGAGTATAATGAAAATCGGAATCAACCTATAAAGATACAACATTCATCAGAATCATCTGTTAAAGCAAAAGAGTATACCGCAGGCCACTTTATACAACACATAAAATCAGAATTAGATAAAATCCCTGAAATAAAAGATAGACTGTACAATGAAGGCTTAAAGGTCTACACTACCATTGACATGTCAATGCAATCAGTAGCCGTAAATGCCATTGGTGACCACCTGCGATATTTGGACAGAATATATGGAAAGCATTTACCAGACTACGATAAAAATAAAGAAAATAGAAACGGTATACACCCTATCACTAACTATCTACAAGCAGGTCTAATTGCGTTTGTACCACAATCCGGCCAAGTAAAAGCGATGGTCGGTGGTAGAGATTACTTTATTACTGACAAGGATTTTAAAGACAAACCAAATTTTAACGAATTTAATCGAACACTGGGAACGAAACGTGACCCCGCTCGAAGACAACCTGGATCCGCATTTAAACCGATTGTTTTTGCTGCACTAATGGAGGAACCTGCAATAGTCACTCCATCAACAATTCTCATTGACGAAAGTTGGGGAATGGTCCCAGCACCAGGACAACCAATATGGTATCCGGATAACTACAGTAATACATTTACAGGTCCTCTTACTGTTCGAGACATCATAAAACGGTCAATTAATGTCCCAACTGTCCGAGCTGCGCTTGAAACCCCTATTAATGAAGATGGACTTTGGGAAGGCATTAATCGCATAGTAAAACTTACAAAACGGATAGGAATTGATAGTCCTATGATACCAACCCCAGCACTCACATTAGGTGCCTCTGAAATAAAGGTAGTTGAATTAACTGCAGCATACGGGGTGTTTGCCAATGGTGGAATCCGTGTTGAACCGAGTTATGTTGAATATGTCGTGGATTCTGATGGAAAACCTATCTATCATAAACAACCTGACCGCACCCGCGTATTAGACGAAAAGGTCGCATACCAAATAACATCGTTTTTACAAAGCGTAATAAAGGAAGGAACAGGTAGCAGTACATTGAGGAATCCTGCTTTTGCTGAGGTTGTGAAAGGCACGTGGGATTTAGCAGGAAAAACTGGTACTACGAATGATAATGTAGATGCTTGGTTCGTAGGTTATTCGACTGATCTTGTTGTAGGTGTTTGGGTTGGATTGGACCGACAACGGAGGAATCGCAAAAACTACAACGAACAAGGAGCAAGAGCTGCACTACCCATTTGGATACGTTTCATGGCTGAAGCTGCAAGAGGTCCTAAAAAGAAATTTCCTGTACCTGAAGGAATAGAATTCTGGGAAATAGACAAGACAACAGGTCTACTCAGAAATAAAGATACATGTCCACCAGAAAATATAAGCAATGAACCTTTCATCAAAGGACAAGAACCTACAAGAATCTGCGACCAACATTAGCAAACACACTACTTTTACCCTACCTACACCACAGACCTATTCAATTTCTCGAATCGTATTTATTGAAGGGTTTTCATACTCAATTCACACTCTAAATGATGTATCATACCTAATTAACGAAATTTATCTTATACCATTTCTAATTGATAAATCGTCATAATAAACTGTAGGTCGGAGTG
>VYFM01000077.1 GCA_009842375.1 Candidatus Poribacteria bacterium
GTTTTCAGAGTCAATCGCAATTTTGATGATTTTATGCTAATGCTATAAACCTATATCAGCACTGGGCAGACGGCTTATTTATGACTAATTTAGTCAGGAATGACTCTGAAAATTTTCAGAGTCGTGCTATATGTTGCATAAGGTGAATTTCGTAAATATGGTCCAGTCCAAAATGATTGGACAGGCTTCTGGATTGGACCATAAATAGATTTAAAAGGACCTATAACGACACTTGATGTCCGTGAATTGCGTTTGGAAACCGTTCAATAAATGCGATTTGAGACAATTGAATGGCTCTGCCAATAACCTGTTTAACGTTGCGAAAACGCATTTCTAAACGTATAATTTAACGTGAATTCGATTATAGTGGAAACCATAATTACTTGCACACAATTGTAGCGTAACCTGTTAGGTTGCGGACACTCTGCCCAAACTTTCCAGTTTGGACTACGGCACAGTCCAATAGGTCAGTTTTAGTCCTACAGACCAAAAGTGTGCATATATTTTGGGATTTCACTATAATGAATAGTATTGTGTACCAGAAGTAGATCCCTTGATAAGCTAATATTTACATTACTGACGTTCTAAAGATTCAGAGTTTTCAGAGTCAAGTGAAAAATGGAACATTTTTTTTCAGATGCCGTAAACCTATATGCCATCTGGTTTTACAGGGTTATTATGACTTATTTAGTCAAGATTGACTCTGAAAATTCGGATTCTTCTGCCAAAACAATAACGCAGAATTAAGGATGTGGATTCAACCAATTCCAACAGTTATACATTACGAAGTTCATGTTATATATTAAAACTCGTTTCTTATACCGAACCCACGTTATAATTTTGTAGATTTATACTGTGACTATACAAATCTAATTGAAAAGACTATATTTAAACATGGAAAGAAAAGCAGACATTACACGCGAAACCAAAGAAACCCAAATACGGCTTAGTCTCAACCTTGACGGAGATGGAACGTCCTCCATTAACACAGGAGTTGGATTTCTGGATCACATGTTGGAGTTATTTGCAAAACATGGGTTTTTTGATCTTGAGGTTGAAGCTAAGGGGGATTTGCATATAGATGCCCACCACACAACAGAAGATGTCGGGATATGTCTTGGACAAGCCTTGAATAAAGCAGTCGGGGATAAGGTAGGAATGCGACGGTTCGGAAGTTTCGCTGTCCCGATGTATGAATCTCTTGCGAAAGTAGACTTGGATATCTGTGGTCGTCCTTATCTCCACTACGAGACTCCCCTTGAATTCGGCAAAGTTGGTGAATTTGATATAGAATTGGCTGAAGAATTCTTCCACGGATTTGTTAACAATAGTGGTACAACGTTACACATTAATGTCCCCTACGGAACGAATCAACACCACATTATTGAAGCAATTTTTAAGGCAGTCGCGAAAGCATTGGATATTGCCACCTTTATTGATCCGCGTGTTTCCGGTGTGCTATCTACCAAAGGAAGCCTATAAGGAGACTCAATTTGAAACAGAGGAAAACTAAATGAACAATGTAATCGCTGTAATACTTGGTGGTGGTCGTGGTGCCCGTCTATTTCCATTGACTCGCGACCGTGCAAAACCGAGTGTTCCAATTGCTGGTAAATTCAGGTTAGTTGATATACCAATAAGCAACTGTCTCCATTCAGGAATGGACCGCATTTATGTCTTAACCCAGTTTAACTCCGTATCCTTAAACAGACATATAGCACAGGCATATCGTTTTGATACATATCGTCGTGGGTTCGTCCAGATATTGGCTGCACAACAGACACTGATGGGTGATGAATGGTATCAAGGAACAGCGGATGCTGTTAAGCACAATCAACCCTATATCTTAAATCCGCGATTTTCGGACGAGTATGTCCTGATTCTTGCGGGGGATCATTTGTATCGGATGGACTATCGTAAGATGTTGTCGGTACACACTGAATCCAACGCAGATATAACCGTTTCAGTGATACCAGTGAATAGAGAGGACACAAGCGGACTCGGTATCTTACAAGCTGATGCCAATGGTCGTATAACCGACTTTGTGGAAAAACCGCAAACGGAGGAGGAACTACACAAGTTACGTGTTGAACCTGAGGTGTTTACATCACGTGGAATTCAACCGAAGGGCAGAGAATTCATCGCTTCTATGGGAATTTATATCTTTAATCGTAACGTGCTTCAGGAAGTACTCCAAGATAAAACAAATGTAGATTTCGGGAGAGATATAATACCCAAAAGCATTAAGTCACGTCAAGTTTCCGCTTATTTTTTTGATGGGTATTGGGAGGATATTGGAACTATTCGTTCCTTCTATTCAGCAAATATTGCACTCACAGATGTTTCCCCGGCATTTAATTTCTATGATGAACATTCACCTATCTACACCAACCGTAGACATCTTCCAAGTACCAAAGTAAATAGTAGTAGTGTTCGCTCATCTATTCTCGCTGAAGGTTCTATTATTGATGACTCAGAACTTGATAGAACAATTGTAGGAATACGTAGTATCATCTCGAGCGGAAGTCGTGTTTACCAATCCGTTTTGATGGGGGCAGACTTCTATGAGTCCGATGAAATAAAATCAGAAAACACAAAGGCAGGGGTACCAAATGTTGGTATCGGACAAAAATGTTTGATTCAGAATGCAATTATTGACAAAAATGCCCGAATTGGTGATAATGCAGTGA
>VYFM01000326.1 GCA_009842375.1 Candidatus Poribacteria bacterium
GATCAGCAAGAGATGCAATTCCTGATTCCATAAAGTCAACAATCATATTACTTGGATGTACGTCCTCTGACATTTCAGAATCTTGTTGAGAAAGATCAGCAATCGCCTTTTTCTCATCTTCTTCTAAGTCAAGGTTCTCAATGAGTTTTGCTACTTCTTCCTCTTCAAGTTGGTCAATATAATCTAAGAAATCATAAAAATCTGCTTCTTTTTCATCCTTAACTTCATAGTCACCTGCTTTAATTCCTTTATTCTTAGGGTGGGATTCAGACGTGGTTGATTTTGTTGTTTGTTGATGTGTTTCGGTAGATGTTATTTGATCAGTTTGCAATATTTGTGGTGATTGAGTTGTATTTTCTTCTAATGACTCGCGGAAACGTGTAATGTCCCATTGATTATAAAGGAAGAAACCTACACATACTGCTATTGTCAATACAGATGCTACTCCAATATGTTTCCAACTATATTGTTTTATCATTTTTATACCTCATAAGTTTAGAGTTATTGAATATGTTCATTTTATGTCTACTGAAACAGTTTCTGTCTCAATTTGTATACGGTGTACACCTGCACCAGTGCCAGCATAGAGGAAACCATCCATTACTGCTAAAGATTGAACTGGATGACTTAGTGAACCTAACTTTACCCACATCTCATCTTTATGATTCCACTTATAAATATCATTTTGTGTTGTACCGATGTAGAAGTCGGTACCATCAATTTCTACTGTTGATATTTGTTCATGTTCTATGCCATCGTTTAGTTTAGTCCATGAATTCCCGTCATCAACCGAACGTATCAATCCCTCACGTTTAGATAGAATGTAGTTCTTATTGTCAATTTTTATTGATTGTGCAAACCGTCTATGTACGTTCGCTTCTTTGTTAAGTTCCCACGGTTCTTCATGGTTCTTCATAATGTAGATCTTACCATGTTGTGTTCTTGCATAGACATTGGATTCACTTGCTGTAATCTCCATAATATCAATACCTTGGTCTACTAATCCGAGATTAAGCCATGAATCCCAACCTTCATTCCAAAGGAAGACTCCCTGTCCATGTGTTGTTCCAACATAGAAAGTAGTTCCTACAATATGCATACTTGTGATTGCATTCATATCTCTGTCGGTTTTAATTTCAATCAATGCGTTGTTCTTCTCATCTAATTGGAAAACACCACCAACGTATTCCCCGTTACTACGATCATATCTCGCAGCACCAACATATAATTTTCCATTCATTGCGGTTATGCTTGAAAATCTATATAGAAACGGTTCATGTATATCCTCAATTCGTCTCCAAGTTTCCCCACCATTTGCTCTATAAAACAGTCTATTTCCTGTAAATGCATATATTCTATCTCCCAACACTTCCAAATCGACAATAGAAGTCGTCATAATTCCTGTGTTTGCTTCCGTCCATGAATTACCACCATTTGTAGTACGAAAAATGCTACCTTCACCCGTTTGGTCGAAAATAGTCATAGCACTTAAATCAGAATTTGTTATATGCAACCACGGTATTTGGTGATTAGTATTTACGAAAACAGTGTCGGGACTTATTGCCACTAAACCTGAACCCGCTTTATCTATTATTCCCTTGTTAACTGGAATCCAAGAATCACCTCTGTCATCTGAACGGAAAACAGATCCCCCTGAACTTGCATACAGTGTGGATTCTGATACTGCTAACCCCTTGATCGTACTACCCGTATCTTTTGGAGAAATAAGTGTCCAAGAATCTCCTTCATCATCAGATCGAAAGATTTCTCCACTATTGTTGTCTTTTTCATTATACAGACCTATGTAAAGCAAATTGTCCATAACAGCAATTGAGTCCACACGAATTCCTGTTGAAGATGGTTGCATGATAGGGTGCCACGAATTATCGGTTGCTTTTTTGCGATATGCACCGTTCTCTGTTCCAACTACAAGGGTAGTACCGATTTTAGCAAATTTACGAATTCTTAAATCTTTCAATCCCTCGTTCAATTGCATCCAAGACTTCTCATCATCCGAATACCATATACCTCCTATGCCTCGTCCTTCTGGATGAACGCTAATATATATACGATTGCCAACAAATACGATACCTGAGATCGTGTCAATTTGTGGAGGTGTTGGAACAAGTGACCATGTTTTTCCAGAATCGATTGACGCATAAAGTGATGGATGTACACTTGCGTAGATTGTGTCTCCATTTTGTGAAAAAGTCTTTACATGTAATCTTTTACTTTTGTTCGTAGGAGATAAACCAGAATTAGCTGCTGACCAAGAAGCACCCAGATCTGTTGAACGAAAAACACCATGGAATCCTGTTCCAGCTAAGAGGATGCCCTCAGTGGTTGCAAAAAGGGAGTTGATATTACCACCTGATGGTCCGTTGGTTTGTTTCCATTCTTGTTTTGACTCGATGCTTACAGTAACAATCTTCTCATCTGCAGCAGTTAAGGCGGTGTTTTGTTCGTGATCTGTCCCACTATTTATCCCACTAACATTTGTCCCTCCAACCTGTTTCCATGTAATTAATTTGGTGGGAACATCAAGGACAAGTTGTGCATCAACAATTTCAATCATTGATTCTGATGTTGCATCTAAACTATACGGTTGTTGAAAACGCAAATGATTCTCAACTCCAATTCCCATCAACATTATAGCTAAAATTGCAGAAGCAGCAGATACTGCCCATGGG
>VYFM01000208.1 GCA_009842375.1 Candidatus Poribacteria bacterium
GTATTCTCGGTCTCATAATTATTATTCGAGGTTGTGTCCATCCAAATAAATATCAAAAGGAATTATCAAAAGAAATTACCACTGCAGTTAGGGTTACACAGATATATGCTGAGGCAACACATATTGTTGTGGTTGGAATCGGGATTATATGTCTGGGAATATTGACGGCATCCATCGGTAGACTGATACACATAGATGAAATAAAAAACTTTTATACAAGTATCATCAAAATCTTCAAAAAGAATAAAATAGATTCAGATGAAACAGATTGCTGAAAATCTTGCCAGAGTTAAGGAACGAATTGATGCAGCAGCCAAACGGAGTGGACGGACATCAGATCAAATTAAGCTTGTTGCAGTAACCAAGGGACGTTCATTAGAAGAGATAAAGACGTTACTCGCTGTTGGACAGAACTTACTCGGTGAAAACCGTGTACAAGAGGCAAAGCAAAAATACGACGAAATACATTCTGTTTCACCAACACCTTTGCACAAACATGTTTGTGAATGGCATCTTGTTGGACATCTTCAACGAAATAAAGTTAAGTCTGCATTAGAAATGTTCACACTGATACATTCTGTTGATAGTATGCGACTTTTAGTGGAGATAGCAAAAAGAGCAGAAATTAGGAAACAAACAGCAAACATTTTAATTCAAATAAATACAACTGGTGAACAAGGTAAATTCGGTTTAGAACCAAACAGTGTGATTGATTTTATTGAAAGTGCTTTGTTCTATCCACATGCATGCATTGTTGGGTTGATGACGATGGGAAAGTTTACTGTATCTGCAGATGAAAACCGGGGGGCATTTGCTTTACTTAGATCTATATCAGAGACAATTACTAATAAGAAGTTTCCAGGCATAACGATGCAATACTTATCAATGGGAATGACAAACGATTTTGAAATTGCAATTGAAGAAGGAGCAAACATCGTAAGAATTGGGAGAGCAATCTTTGAAGGTACTTAGGTAACCCAACATCTCCTATTTGGTTATGATATAGAAATTGCAATCATATTAGCATTAGGTTAGTCATTACATAGGATATGTATAGGAGTAACATAGTGATAGAAAACAAAAACTTGGGAGTGATAGGTGTTGGAAAAATGGGCGGTATCATTGTTAGGAGTATCGTTGACCGTCTGTTACCAGCAAAACAGATCTGGATTACAGATCTTGATAAGGAACTTGTTACACAAATCTGTCAGGAAAGCGGAGTAAAATCTACTTCAAACATTGAAAGTTTAATTGATCGTTCTGATGTTGTATTATGTGCCGTTCCTCCAGTGGCAGTTCCACATATCCTCCCACAGGTTGCTTCCTCACTTTCTTCACCACAATGGATAATTAGCATTGCCGCAGGTGTGACAACAGAATCACTTGAATCCTATTTTAATAATCCGCCTCCTATTGTTCGTGTGATGCCAAATATAGCAGCGTCTGTTCAAGCAGCAATTTCTGTATTAACCCCTGGCAGTGCTGCAAATGAAAATCATATCACTATAGCACAGCAGATATTTAACACTTGCGGCACGACATTAGTAATGGAAGAGCGGCATCTGAATGCGGTAACAGGTGTTAGTGGTAGCGGACCTGCCTATGTTGCCCTTTTCATAGAGGCTATAGCGGATGCAGGAGTACAAGTCGGTTTACCTCGTCAGGACGCACAAACTCTCGCAATCCATACCGTTTTGGGAGCATCAACGATGTTGGCGGAATCGCAGGAGCATCCAGCAATCTTAAAAAACCGGGTTACAACACCAGGTGGAACAACGGCTGCAGGACTCCACGCGCTTGAGGGTGGTGGTATCCGTGCTACAATCGCTGAAGCTATTATAGCTGCTACGGAGCGTGCAAAACAACTTGACACAAATAAATAGGTAAGGATAATAATTATATGCCGTATCTTGCACTTCTTCTGAGTCGTTTGCTTGAAATTTACACATTGATTATTTTTGTAAATGTTTTCCTTTCATGGATAGTTTTTAGCACGCAGAACGAAACTGTTCGGCGCATCTATTATTTTACTGGTCAACTTGTAGACCCAGTTCTTCAACCAATTCGCAATGTGCTACAACCAATGAGTCGTAATATAGGCATTGATTTTTCACCAATTGTCTTGATCTTTTTGATCTTTCTTCTGAAAGGAATGTTAGTCCCATAAGTCCACTTATATCTGCTTTACGCAACTAAGATGCTCAGCAAAAATGAACAGGCACCTAAAAAATGGCAGTCAATTTATGAAAAAGGCAAATTCTAAATCCAAAAGTTCTACTACAAAAAGAGCAAACACCAATAAATCGAAGAAAAATGACCAAACATCTGCGCACAAAGAAAACATCATACAGAATACATGCGAAGAAAAAATACTCAATTTGTGGGAAAAACGAAAAGTATACAATGTTGATGATAAGACGACTGAGTTGCCAAATTATGTGATACGTGAAATGCCCACTCCTGTTAATAGACTCAGTATTGATACTCTTTGTAGAAAAATCCACCAAGATATATTTTTAAAATACGAGATGATGCAAGGGAATACCGTTTCCTATTCTCCTCATTGGGAAACATTTCCTTTTAGTATTGAGGCGAGTGTCATAAAAGAAAACATTGCTTCTACATCGGGAAATATCATTAATTTTAGAAAAAAGTGTCGACAATTATTTAGCGAAAATTTGA
>VYFM01000399.1 GCA_009842375.1 Candidatus Poribacteria bacterium
CGTCATTATATAATTGTAAGCACATGCAATTAGAGGTATCAAGTCATGGATGACGTACAGTTGATTAATGATATATTATCAGGGGATGAAACTGCCTTTACCGTTTTAGTCAATAAATATCACAAGAGCATTCATTCCTTTGCTTGGCGTAAAATCGGAGACTACCATATCGCTGAAGAAATCACACAAGACACCTTTTTACAGGTATATGAAAAATTACACTCCTTAAAAAATCCAAACCAATTTACTGGATGGCTCTATGTCATCGCTAATCGACGTTGCATTGCATGGATGCGAAAGAAAAGACTGATGATGCAATCGCTGGAATTAATCAGTGATGATATACTTGAAAAGATTGATTATTCATCATATTTAGCGGAACAACGTGCAAAAGCATCTGATGAACGTCGTCGTGAAATCGTTGATCACCTTTTGGATAAGTTGCCAGAAACCCAACGCAGTACTATGATTCTCCATTATCTCGGAGACATGTCCTGTAAAGCAATTAGTAAGATTTTAGGTGTATCTCTTAACACGGTAAAGAGTCGGCTCAATCGGGCGCGAAATTGTTTGAAGCAGGAAGAACCAATTCTTCAGGATATCCTTGCTCAAATTCAAAGAGGTTATATTATGGAAAACAAGAAACCATCTATTTCTATACCTGTAGGTTCATTTGAAGGTGATGTGACAACATGGGCACTCTCTGAAGGTGCGATTGCACGATTGGGGCGTGGTAGTGAACCTAAGATGGCGTTCTCCGCTAATGGTCAGTATCTTGCCATTGGCACTTGCATAGGTATCTGGTTATATGACCTTACAACGCTTTCCCCTGTTGCACTTTGGGAGTCAGAGAGAGGAGTGATAGAATCTGTTGCCTTTTCACCGAATGGAAAATGGGTAGCTGCAAGTATTTCAGGTAGAATACTAAAGATTTTGGATATTCAGAATGGCACTTGTGTAGCACAAGTAAAATTAGAAACTTACGTAGATAAGGTGACATTTTCTCACGATAACCGGTATATCGCAGTTGCATATTGTGCTTATAACAGCACCCCTGTCGTGGAAGTTTGGCTTGCTGAAACTGGAATAGAGTTTGCTAAATTCACTGCGAATGCTGAAAGAGCAGGATTGTACAGACCAATAAGTTTCTCACCCAACACACTACTGATAGCGTCAACATGCAGTTCCGTTACCACAGAAGGAGCGTATTCAATTATAGTGTGGAATATGGAAAGTAGTGAAGAAATTGCGTGTCTCTCTGCACACACCCGTAGGGTAACGACTCTCTGCTATTCACCGTGTGGGAAGTTCCTCGCTTCTGGTGGCGAAGATGGCACAGTGTATGTCTGGGACGTTGATACTTGGCAACAAGTGCAGTGTTATACTGATTATGGTGATGTGTATGACATCATCCCTTCTTGGACACCAGATGGAATTCTCCGTGCAGTTATAGAAACTTATGATGAAACCGGTCCTGCTAATATCTCTGTCATTGATCTTGAAAGTGGAGAACAAATTTACACGGATCAGGTATGGGGTAACACCATAGAATTTTCAAACACTGGTGAATGGGGCAACACATTAGAATTTTCAAACGGCACACAACTTGCTTATGAATGCAGACATGAATCTATCAATGTATGGACTGCTGATAATCCTGTCAAACGTCAATTTACGCATTCACCTATCTCGTTTCCAGATTCAATGGTTTTTTCAGAGGATGGAAAAACATTAGCAGTGAAATACCATCATGAAGGTGTAGTGTTGTGGGATATTGAAAGTAAACGTTCACGTCCCGCAATTAAGGAGGTGTCGGCAGGAAAAAATCAGTTTGTATATAAAACCAATAACGGTAAACTCTATGCGTCAAGTATTTTAAATGATACTGTTACACTTTGGGAGACTGATGGTGATGGAAACCCACTTATTGAAGGAACTGGACGTAAATACTGGAGTGCCTTTCCTGCTTTGGCACCCACAGGCACGCTATTCGTTTATGCTGGAGAGAATGGCATCGTACAAGTGTGGGATGTACAAAGTGGAACGCAACTATATGAATTAGTACATCCCCTTGAACCAAGTAATAATGACGATGAAGATGATGGTGATTTTGTTAGTGATTTGGAATTCAGTAATGATGGAAAATTACTTGTCAGTGAATCAAAGGAAAGTAATGTCAAACTATGGGACATGGAACTTGGTATAGAAATAGATACATTTCCAAGTGATGAAGTCACGTTTTTACGATTTTGCGGGTGTGGACAGTCCCTTGTTTGCAATGGAAAAAAAGAGGTTTTATATTGGGACATCGCCCACCGTAAACTCTGTGAGGATGATATATGCCTGATTGAATCGAAACAGTATGAAATTGAAAAGAGACTGTCACTACCCCAAGAATGCAAATATATTGAAAAACCTGTATTTACTTCATGTGGACAGTACATTGCATCTGTAACATCGTGGAACAAGATGACTAAAAGGTTTCCTATCTGTTTGTTTGAAGTCGAGACTGGTAAGCATCTTTTTACATTTAAGGGGCACTCAACAGATATATTTGCGCTGGATATTTCTCCAGACAACAAAATATTAGCGAGTGCAAGTCATGATGGGACTGTCCTGCTTTGGGATCTAACCCCTTATCTTTGATTGAGTATAGTGAATTAAAATAATAAGTTTACACT
>VYFM01000363.1 GCA_009842375.1 Candidatus Poribacteria bacterium
ACATTGTATTTAGGTATTATTTGATGACCTAATGGTTGTTCTGTTGATGGATGTCGATTGTGATTAGGTTTCTGTGCAAAAACGGAAAGGATCAATTTAAACGCTAATATATCAAGAAATACCCGCCATATTCTACCCAGTCCATATTTACTTGTCCCAAAACGTCGAGGGTGATGTTTAACAACTATTTCGGCTATACGTGCCCCTACAACAGTTGACATCGCAGGAATGAATCGATGCATTTCACCATATAGTGGTACTTGTTTAATAACTTCAGCACGATATGCTTTCAATGAACAACCGTTGTCATGAATTGCTACACCAGTCACCTTGCTAATGATCCAATTGGCAACAACAGAAGGCAGTCGTCGAGTCCAAAATTTATCCTGACGTTCTTTCCGCCAACCACACACAAGATCGTAATCCGCATCAAGTTTTTCAAGCAATTGGGGTATATCTGCTGGATCATTCTGTAAATCCCCATCCATGCTGATAATATACTCACCTTGAGCATATTCGAAACCTGCTGCCATTGCTGAAGTCTGACCTGCATTCTCTTGAAATCTAATAACAGATAAATTTGGCGAGTAATCCCGCATTTCTGAGAGTACATCAAAGGTCTTATCTTGACTTCCATCATCGACAAACAGCACTTCGTAGGGTTTACCTATGGACTCACATACAGAACGGATTTTTTCATACAGTGGTCGGACATTCTCCTCCTCATTATACACTGGTACTATAATCGATAAATATGGTTTATGTGTAACGTTCAATGCTCATCCTTCCGATTTAAGATTATTCTGTGTGCTTCCGCAAGTGAATCAATAGTACCAGCATCCACCCATTCACCTTGTAATATAGTATAACTAAGTTGCCCGCGCGCAATATATACATTGTTGACAGAAGTTATTTCATATTCACCGCGCTGTGAAGGTTCAATTGTTCTTATAATATCAAAAACCGATGAATCGTATATATAGACTCCGACTACAGCAAAATTACTCTTAGGATGCTCAGGTTTCTCTTCAATAGAAACGATTTTGTTTTCATTAAAATTCGCTACACCGAACCGTTCAGGATCGTCAACCTGTTTAAGGAGAACGCGTGCACCATTTTGTTGTTTTTTGAAATCCTGAACAACTTGTCTAATTGATAACTCAAAAATGTTATCTCCAAGCATAACAACGGTGGATCTACCTGCAGCGAAACCTTCCGCTAAAGCGAGTGCGTGCGCGATTCCCTTTGCCTCTTCCTGAACACGATAAGTGAATTCACATCCAAATTCTTTGCCACTACCTAACACACTGACAAAATCGCCAACATGACTTGGATTTGTAACAATAAGAATATCGTTGACACCTGCTTCTGTGAGAAGTTTGATGGTGTGAAATACCATCGGTTCGTTTCCAACTGGCAATAAGTGTTTGCTCGTAACCTTGGTAAGTGGGTATAATCGTGTTCCTAAACCACCTGCAAGAATTACCCCTTTGAGGGTTTCATCGTTTGCGTTATCCGACATATATCAGTTTATGATGAAATTCTTCATTTCAAGAATCTCATAAATACCCTTATATTGTAAGTCTTAGGCGTTTTTTCCGCGCCCGGGGAAGGTCAATTCTGCTATTCCAGACTTGTCTAAATCTCCCAAGCCTTGTTCAATCATACGGTCATATTGGTCTTTAGTAGCTTGTGCCAACGGAAGAGATATACCTGCAGCATCTGCAAGATCAAGAGCAATACCTGAATCTTTTGAGGCATGAGCAGCAGAAAAATAACATTCATGATCGCGAATCTGCATATCTTCACCGTCTGTTTCTAAAACACGTGAATTTGCGCCAGTTTGAGCGAATACTTCCTGCAACATTTCCAGATCCAAACCAAGGGCAGCACCTAATCCCAAACCTTCAGCAAGACCAGCTGTGTTGATATTCATCACCATGTTAACAAGTGCTTTGACCTGAGCTGCTTTACCTGCTTCACCGATATAACGTAACGATACACTCATTGAATCCAGAATAGTTTTTACTTTATCAAATGTTTCTTTCTTACCACCGCACATTAGATAAAGCGTGCCTTCTCGTGCTTGAGTAATACTACTTGCCATACATCCTTCAAGACTTTCAGCACCATGTTTTTCCGCAAGACCTTCTATGTCAACATGAACCTGTGGACTTAACGTCGCACAATTGATAAATACTTTTCCTGATGCTCCTTTAAGCAGACTATCTTCTGCATCATCAGAATATATCTGTCGCATTGCATTGTCATCTGTTACAACCGTGATGATGTAATCTGCAAGTTCGGTGACTTGTGCCAATTTGTTAGCAGCCGTTACGCTAAGTTCTGTTGCCAGTTCTTTTGCACGTTCACTTGCAACGTCATATACAACGACAACGCTAAACCCTTCATCATTGAGGTGTCTTGCGATATTTGCCCCCATTCTTCCAACACCGACAACCCCTATTTTATAATCTGCGTTTGCCATATTTCCCTCCATATATTTATGTTCGCACATTCTGTCACTAATGTTACTGAATAAAACAATTCTATAGATTTTAAATGGATTTGTCAATAAGTTTTATTGAAGAAATAGTTATAGGCATATTATCATATTCATATTAATTTTATCAATCTTCGGTGTCAAGACCCCGCTGCTTTAGCACGGGGATGTAGACACC
>VYFM01000166.1 GCA_009842375.1 Candidatus Poribacteria bacterium
GGAGTACAATTCAATAATAAGCTGTGTGTCTAACTCTGCTGCTATATGTTCTACAATCGGGGTGCCTTGTACACGTCCTTCGGGTTTATCAGCATCCAGTTCAAGCCATTCTGGTGCACCCCGTTGTTTAGTAAATTCTAACGCCTCTTGGATCGTGATGCTTTCACGGCTTTTTTCGCGTGGAGTTATAACATCTCCAATTTGAACCAGATAGGAAGGGATATTAACGCGTTTCCCATTGACAGTGAAGTGGTTGTGCTTTACCAATTGTCTGGCTTGTTTGCGTGATGTTGCAAACCCAAGGCGATAAACGACATTGTCTAATCGGCGTTCAAGGAGAGCAATTAGATTTTCACCTGTAATACCTGTTTGACGTGCCGCTTTGAAATAGTAATTACGGAACTGTTTTTCATAAATACCGTAGATTCGTTTTGCTTTTTGTTTAGTGCGTAATTGCCGTCGGAATTCACCACGAGCGCGCGTGGGAGGTTTTTGACCGTGGTCACCAGGTGGATAACTTCTCCGTTCAAATGAACATTTCGGTCCCATGCATCTACGACCTTTCAGAAAAAGTTTCTCACCTTCCCGACGGCATAATTTACAGACAGAATCTAAATATCTGCTCATGTGTCTCCTTGGTTATACACGTCGTCTTTTTGGGGGACGACATCCGTTGTGTGGTATGGGGGTCATATCTTTCATCAAAGTTATTTCTAAACCCGCAGCGGCGAGTGCTCGTATAGAAGATTCTCGACCGGAACCGGGGCCTTTGACTCTCACTTCAACTCGTTTCATACCATGATCCATAGCTTTTCTGGCGCATGCTTCGGCTGTCTGTTGCGCAGCAAAAGGTGTTGACTTCCTTGAACCGGGAAACGTCATTCCTGCGCTTGCCCAAGCAACTGTATTACCATTGAGATCGGTGATAGTCACAATTGTATTATTGAATGTAGCCTGTATGTGGGCGATACCTTCTGGTACATTTTTTCGTTCCCGTCTTCGTGAACGCAAACTGTTTCTCCTTTATATATCCATAAAATACGATGTAGTCTACACAACGGTGGTTTCTGGAATAAAGAAGAAACCCCATTGCAGAATTCTCTGTGGATCAACCGCCTTTACGTGCTGCCTCTTTAGCTTTCCTACCCACTGAAATCGTCCGTGCTTTACCTTTTCTTGTACGAGCATTTGTATTGGTACGTTGTCCTCGAACGGGTAATTGCCGACGATGGCGGAGTCCACGATAACTATTAATATCCATTAACCGTTTAATGTTTTGATCAACTTCGCGACGTAAATCACCTTCAACTTTAAATTCTTCAGTAATTTTATCTCGGAGTTGACTGACTTCGTTTTCAGCCAAAGCATCAACCTGTTTGCCCGGGTCAATGTTTAGGTCAGTGACAATCTTCTTGGCAGTATAACGACCAATGCCGTAAATAGCTGTCAAGGCAATATCAATTCGTTTGGTACGAGGTAGATCTACTCCTGCTATGCGTGCCATTGTTTCCTCCTTATATATAGGACAGGACTATCCTTGTCGTTGTTTGTGCTTCGGATTAGAAGGACATATTACTCGGACAACCCCTTTTCTTTTAATTATTTTACAGCGGTTGCACATTTTCTTCACAGATGCTCGGACTTTCATCTTTTCCTCTCAGTTGTAATCCTTGTGTAAGTCACTAATGCGTTAGCCACAAGGGTATGTGATATCTGGTTTATCTTCCTCTTCGTCCTTTCAATCGCCTATCTTTTAAGAAGCCATCGTAATGTCGCATAGTTAAGTAAGATTCTATTTGTGAGACTGTATCCAACACAACCCCTACAACAATCAGAACAGAAGCACCTTCAACCATTCCACCAACCCCAAGCCAACTGGTAATAGCAATAGGAATTACAGCAATACCAGCAAGGAACAAAGCACCTGGAAGCGTGATCCGAGTTAATGTCGTATTGATATAATCCGCAGTCTGTTTTCCGGGACGCAGCCCCGGTATGAAACCACCATTTTTCTGCAAGTCTTCTGCCATTTGAACTGGATTGATTTGTACTGCTGTGTAGAAATAGGTGAATCCTATGATTAACAAGGCATAGATTGCAAGATAGAAAAATGACGGGTTTGTTGGATCCATCAGATTTGTTAAGCCAAGAACCCATTCCCAATCTTGTGGTAATATACCGATGATAAAACTTGGGAACGTCATCAAATAAACAGCGAAAATAATAGGTATCATACCTGCAGCGTTTACGCGCAGTGGTAAATGCATTGAGCGTCCACCAAAAACTTTTCCACCACGTATCTGCCGACCATATTGGATTGGAATCTTACGGATAGACAAGTGTATAAAAATTGTGCCTGCTACAGCGATAACAACGAGAGCAAGTAAACCTGTCAGATGGATAAGTCCAAAACCTGTATCTTGAAGCAAATTTCTGATGACAGTCATGACACCGTTTGGAAACGCTGCCATAATACCTACAGTGATAATTATTGAAATACCTTGTCCGATACCGCGTTCGGTAATTTGTTCACCCAGCCACATTACAAATGCAGTTCCTGCTGTTAGTGTTAGCACAACCAAAGCATGCCACCAAATAGTTACGTTTGGATCAACAATATTACTGGATTCACTTCCGAATAATGCCCCTGGGTTTCTCAAAAGTATAGATATCGTTATAC
>VYFM01000169.1 GCA_009842375.1 Candidatus Poribacteria bacterium
CGTCCGCTGTAGCAACCACTGGACTGCGGAATGGTGTTAAGTCTAACTGACATCTGTCAGGATACAGACAGGTTTTCAGGGGACAGACAGATATGTTAGACGGACTTCTCATTTTATTCGTTTGTTCTAATTGCCCACTGGTGTTCTGGATTGCATTCGGCTACACTTTGAGCAAAATACCACGACAGAGGATTTGAAGGTGTTGGACTATCCGATATGATGCGGGATGTCCTGAGGCTGCACAGAATCACTTGGGAGTGGAGACCCAATGGAAGTTGCATCTATTCTCTACGATATAGACAATCCTGATGAAAACTAAATCAGGACAGGGGTGGGGTAACTCGCTCTTGATTTATTTATGAACCAAACAAAGGAGGTGTTTATGAAAGGCACAAGACCCCTAACGAATAGTGAAATACGCCGCGTCATCGCGGCATTTGAAGGCACTTTTGAGATAAGAAATAGAAGTTTTTTTCTTCTGGGTGTTTCAATCGGTGGACGCGTCTCAGAAATGCTCGCGATCAAGATAGAAGATGTATGGCAAAATGACAAACCTGTGACCGATTTCCAATTTGAACGCGCAGTCGTCAAAGGGGGCGAAATATCGCGGACAATTCCCGTCAATCGCGACGGTATCGCTGCTATCTTTGATGTCATCGCGTGGCATGAACAGTACTTCGGCAGTATTGACCCATCACGCCCACTCTTTCCTTCCCAGAAATCATCGGACGGGAAAATAAAAGCTGCGAACAGGCAGGCAATCCACAAAATCCTAAAAGACGCGTTTATCAAGGCTGGACTGAACGGTAAACTCGCAACCCATACATTGCGGAAAACTTTCGCACAGCGGTTCTACCAGAAAGCAGGGGACATCTACATGGTCAAGGAACTGCTTGGACACAAGAATGTGACGACCACACAGGCATATATCGGTGTCAACTACACAGATGCACGCGAGGCGTGTGAATCTATGTCATTAGCCGCAGAAGATAACAAGGCAGATCCATTTGATGTTTTTACCGAATCAGAACTCGTTAATAAACTCATCTCATTGGGATATGCTGTTCGGAAGGATAGTTGTGACGCACGCTATTGAAATGTTCAGAATAACACGCACGTTTATACGCAGGTGTAATAAATTCATGTGCTTGGGTAATCTACCACAGGAGCATTGCAAAGAATGCGTTATATGCCAATCTGAACGCTTTATAACCAGATAATAGATTAAAGTTGACATTACAGCATAAATAGCAAGCGTCCTTTCTCACAACTATATCGGGATGGTGGACCATCAGATTGGAAACGTTAGGTATACTACCATTGCAAAACCGTGAATAAAACAATATTCACAAGTGACTGTCTCGCGACCTGCCTACATTTTCTGATGGAGCAGACAACTCGGTGCAAGCCCGAATAAACGTATTTCAATCTGACCAGTTGTAGTAGGTGAAATGAGAGGTCGGTAATACATCGGTTATCTACCTCTCATTTCGTTATGTTCAACTATGTTGAAGTATCTCTGACGCGTGTGATACGAAAAAGAATGCTGAATCTCTCTGGCGAATCATCAAAATAGCCGTGCAGAGGTAGATTCAGGCGATAATGATCGATGGTATTGGTCGGTTGATTATAAGTAGAAATTTTGGCACGAAAAAAACGTTCAAGCTGTGATGCATAAGTCTTGAATATGTGTTCCTCATTTTCTCCTACCTTGATATTGGTCGCGAACCGTGAAGCAATTTCACGAACTTCATCAGCAGCTTTGCTGTTCATGCTACATGTTTCAACGCCAACAACTTCAATTTCATAGTTCGAGACACTATTTGGGATATTTACATGATGCATTATTGAATAATTACGGTCACTAAGTTCGTAGCCGTAATTCCTTGATATAATTGTGGGTGGATTAAGTAACCTTAAGTTGCTTGATGGACGGTGTGTTGCACCACGCACCGTCATTATATATTTTCTTCATGTTCACTGCTCCAATTGTAGTAAAGGCGTAAAATCCGTAAAAACGATACCACCCGGTAGATCACCAACCGTGTCCACATACCAGATACTGTGTAGTTCTGTGGGAATGCCAGATGGATACACCTTACGAATTGCATTTAAAATGACCCTGCCTTGAACATCGACCAAAGCCACATCCCGACTTTCAACCAGCAAAACCGTTTTGAATCCACGCTTATGATATTTCCGTAATTTACTGATTTTGGCGTTGAACTGAACAGAAAGTCGATGGCATAAATCCGTGTCTATTGGGGGAATTCTGTAAAATCTCACACGCGGCGTTCTGTCAGAATCCTTAATAATCGTAAACGAAAAAGGTATGCCTGAAACACCGTCAAATTTATGTTCACCATCACTCCAACAACAAGCGTTCACTAAAATAAACTCCTTAAACGCAGTTCTAATCCTTGTTAAATCTTTTTTCTCATAGCAATGATCAAAATGGTAAGGTAAATTAACTTGTAGCCGAAAAGGAATATGGGCATCGCCTTCCTGAAACAACCCGTCAATAAACTTTAAAAATCTCTGGTCGCTTTGACGCTGGTGAGGCAAAAAATCTATTGAAGTGTGTTCGATGGCAAAAGGTGGCGCAATTGCATCAATATCTGGTGATTTTGAATTCTTTTTATCGGGATAACTAACATTTCCTGACCAATCAATAT
>VYFM01000557.1 GCA_009842375.1 Candidatus Poribacteria bacterium
GAATTAATATGGCAAAAGAACAAGTTGATGGTTGGATATCACTGTTTGATGGTGAGACATTAAATGGATGGGGTGCTACAGGTAAGGATGAAGGATGGGTTGTTGATGATGGAGCAATTCTCTGCACAGTTAAAGGTGGTCAGATGCTCTATTCAGAAGAACAATTTGACAACTTTATCTTGTCGTTAGAGTATATGAGTGAACCGAAAGTAAATAGCGGTGTGTTTATTCGGTGGGCAGATTTACAACGACCCGTGCAGACTGGAATAGAGATCCAGATTTTGGATACACACGGAAAAGAACCTGCTACAAAACACTGTTGTGGTGCTTTCTACGATGCAAAAGAACCTACACGAAATGTATGCAAACCTGCAGGTGAATGGAATGAGATGATAATAACCTGTGATGATAGTATACTTGTTGTGGAGATGAACGGTGAAGAAATTGTTCGCGCTGACTTAGATGATTGGGATACACCACACAAGAATCCTGATGGAAGCAGGAACAAATTTGGTACTGCTCTCAAGGATTTTCCGCGTAAGGGACATATCGGTCTACAAGACCATGGTGGCAAACTTTGGTTTAGGAATATTAAAGTGAAGAACTTGTAAACACCTGATTCTTAGTCAGTAGGTCGGACTTCGCTATGCTCACTCCGACCTACCAGATAATGATACATAACCATTTAGAAATGGTATTATAGTATATCCGAAGAGGTGCGATATATCGTACCTCTCTTTTATTTTATGTTATTGACAGACAATCTTTTTATGGAAAACTTGACGAAATTATTGTATACTATTACATCATGTCAAATCAACTTCACCACATAAGGAATTTCTGTATTTTAGGTCATATTGATCATGGCAAAAGCACGTTAAGCGACCGTCTCTTAGAGTGGACAAACACCCTTGCCGAAAGAGAGATGCGTGAACAGGTACTTGATTTAATGGACCTGGAACGGGAACGTGGTATCACCATCAAAGCGACCGCTGTAAAACTTCATTACCGTGCTGATAATAAACTATATGAACTAAATCTAATTGATACACCCGGACATGTGGATTTCACCTACGAAGTTTCTCGGAGTCTTGCTGCCTGTGAAGGAGCAATCCTGATTGTTGATGCAGCCCAAGGTGTTGAAGCACAAACATTGGCAAACGCATATCTCGCGATTGAAAACGACCTTGAGATTATCCCCGTAATAAATAAGATAGATTTACCCGCTGCACAACCAGAGGAAGTCAAACGACAGATTGAAGAGGTAATTGGTATTCCGGCAGAAGATGCGTTGTTAGTAAGTGCAAAAGCAGGGACGGGAATACCTGCAATATTAGACGCTATTGTCAACCACATACCTCCACCAAAAGGTGATGATGCAGCACCATTAAAAGCACTTGTATTGGATTCTGTCTACAACAACTATCGCGGTGTGATTATGTATACCCGTATTTTTGATGGGAATGTTACACCTGGTGACAAAATTCAATTGATGCAATCAAAACGTTCTTATGAAGTTGAAGAAGTTGGGATTTTTACCCCTCAAATGCAACCGACAACAGAACTCAAAACAGGTGCAGTAGGATATCTGATTGCAGGAATTCGCGATATTGACAATGCAAAAATTGGAGATACTATTACCCATCATTTACATCCTACCTCTACGCCACTCCCCGGTTATCAAGAAATAAAACCGCTGGTTTTCAGTGGTCTATATCCTTCCGATACAAACCAATTTCAGGCATTGCGTGAGGCACTTGAAAAACTCCGTCTAAACGACTCATCTTTTACCTATGAGCCAGAAACATCTGTTGCACTTGGATTTGGGTTTCGGTGTGGCTTTTTAGGTTTACTTCACATGGAAATAATCCATGAACGACTGGAACGCGAATTTGAACTATCATTGGTTAGAACTGCCCCAAGCGTGATGTATCGAGTCACTTTAAAGTCAGGAGAAACGGAACTTGTAGACAACCCTGCACATCTACCTGAAGTCCAACATATCGAACACATTGATGAACCGTATGTCAATATTGATATAATTGTTCCACGCGAATATATCGGAAATGCAATGGAACTTTGTCAGAAACGTCGGGGTGTATATAAGCGAATGAATCAGTTGGATGTAAGCCGTGTGCAACTCCTTTATGAACTACCGTTGAGTGAAATGTTAGTTGACTTCTATCCAAAATTAAAATCCCTTACTCGTGGATACGCATCGCTTGAATACGATATTGGAGAATACAAGACAGAGAACCTTGTAAAGTTAGATGTTCTACTTATGGGAAAACCTGTAGATGCACTTTCTACCATACTTCCGCGCGAGATGGCAGAAACACGCGGAAAAAGTTTGGTAAATAAATTGAAAGACCTAATCCCAAGACAAATGTTTGAGATTCCTATTCAAGCAGCAATAGGAAATAAGATTGTTGCACGTGAGTCAGTTAGGGCACTTCGGAAAAATGTTACAGCTAAATGTTACGGTGGAGATGTTACCCGAAAACGGAAGTTATTGGAAAGACAGAAAGAAGGCAAGAAGCGACTTAAACAGATCGGAAATGTAGATGTTCCACAAGAAGCATTTACAGCAATGTTGGCAACTGATGAGTAAGAGGAAACTTAGATTTCCGGCTATGAGTGGTTTAGATCGTGATATTGTAATTCATATAGGC
>VYFM01000437.1:0-3916 GCA_009842375.1 Candidatus Poribacteria bacterium
TTGTGCATTGCACAATTCCCTTGTCCCTATTGGAATTTTGCAAGCGGCTCCTCCATTTCCCGAATGACCGCGTATACCCGTGGATTATCCGGCAGGAATTTTAGTTTCTCGATTGATATCTGTTCATGGGTAGTGGGGATATCGTCCCCCAATATGGCAATGGTGTTTTGGTCTCTTGTCATGTCGGTAGTTGTTCTATTTCAGGAAAGATGGTTTTTGTCGGATCTATTCGGGAATAAAACCCCTTGGAGCACCTCAGAAACATCTGTACGGAAAGTGCTCTGGAAAGTTTCAGCACCAATATCCCCCTGGGCAAGCTGCGCTGCTCTGTACTTCGCCGTTAGCAGGACATCCACCCATTCGTCGATAGTGTCGTCGGCGATGAGATTGTGAATAAAACAATCCCGCTTCTGGGAAATCCGATGAATACGGTCCTGGGCCTGGAGATAGTCGTCAAGACTAAAGCTGCGATCAAAGAATATTGCGTGATTTGCTACTGTCAGAGTTAGACCCTCCTTCGCAGCGCCAGGTGTTGCGATTAGGACAAGATTGGTTGAATTGATAAACGAACTTACCGCCTCGTTTCGTTGTTGAATTGGCAAGCCCCCATGAATAATCACCGGTTTGAATTCCGACAGTTTTTCAGCCAGCCAGTTGACATTATCGATAAATCCTGTCCAGACGATCACTTTGGATTCCCTAGTGAACTCACGACACATTTCTGTTAGCACTGGGAATTTCGCCGGCTCATTCTCATAATTCCCATCAATGAGTGCCGGGTTCGAAGCGCATTGAACCAGACGCAAGAGTCTTTTCAGAATGCTGTCGACATTGTCAGTTTCGATAATCCCTTCTTTCTCATATTCATAAGCTAACTCGTCCCGGTATGCGGTATACCTGTCCATCTGCCAGCCCGGTAGTTGGACACAACGAGTGACTATCGTTTTCTCAGGAAGGTGGATTCCTGCAGTATCCTTGGTCTCTCGAACAGTAAACGGCGCAATGCGTTCATAGATTGTCGACAAGCGCCCACCGTAGTCATACAAGTTGTTGCATTTTGGCAGGTCCATTTCTTGCCTGAATGAATCGAAACTGCCCCCTAGTGCTTCACCATCGTCAAGAAACTTGATCTGCGCCCAGATATCGTAAGGACGGTTTGCAGCCGGGGTGCCAGTCATTATGACCCGCCGGTCGAATAATGTTGCAACCTCGTGAAATGTTCGTGTCAAATCTGCATCTGGATTCTTTATCTTTTGGCTCTCATCCAGAATGCAGCCAACACGACAGGTATGTAAAAATAGTTTAATTAGTTCTACGTTGGCCGCTATGGTTTCATAGTTGGTTACATAGACAAGCACAGGTGAATTAAGGGACGCACTGTTCTGCGCTCGATTGCTGGACAGGGTATGGGGGGTGATATGACAGTGATCCTTTACTTCGTTCCGCCAATTTTCAACGAGTGACTTTTTCGTAATAATGAACACGGTGTCCACGACATCACTCTCCAGCCATAGCAGGAAAAGGTCTATCGCGATTTTTGTCTTGCCAAGTCCCTGTTCATGGAAGATTGCAGCGTAGGAAAGATCTTTCACTGCACGAATGGCATCAACCTGGTAAGCATACGCCTGATGCTTTGGTGAAAGAGCTGGTTGTCGTCTTAGGACAAACGCCATAAAGTATCTCCAGGTGCTCCCAGTCTCCAGAAGTCGAGTCCGTCAAACAGTTCGATCTCAATATTTTCCGTAACACGGTGCCTGCAATTGAAATTCAGCACATTTCTCGCCTTCTCACAGCCCGGGCCGTTAACAGCCAAGATGAATGTGCGATTGGCTGATTGCATCGACTCAAGATGCCCTATAAATGCATCAATCTGGCAAAGGGTGTGCGTGCGCTCCACATCTCCAACAGTCTTTGCCTCAGCGATAACCAATTGGATTCGTGGATCAGAAGATTTTCCGATTATGTCTGGACGGTAGCCGCCAAAAATCGGGGGTACGGGGTCACCTGGGTTCTCTATAATGTCCTTCGTAACTTTCACTTGAGGATATCGTTGCTGTATTGCAATCGAGGTGTCGATTACTAGTCGACGGTGGGTCTCACTTTGAGACATCTCGCAGAAGGTCGAGGAGATTCTCAGCCAAGTCATTCAGCAGCTCTACATCCTGATCTGCCGTCTCATAATTCCTGTCTCTCAAGGCAAGGTAATCTTCTCTCGGCATTGATTTAACCTTTTCAAGCAAAGCCTGTGCCAACACAGCCATACTTGCTTTGGCGACCGTTGTTTTTTCCGCTGGAGACTTTGTATCTTTCCTTCGATTTTCTTCTACGATGGCGATGGCGTCTTCGATTGATCGGACACCACCATTGATAAACGTGTTCTTTGCTTCTTCATCAGCCAGAACCCAGGGTAGTTTTCTCACGTCAGCCAGCTTATATATCTGGCCGCTTCGTATCCAATTTCCAAAGTCGAGCAGGCCAAGGTCCGCACTGAATATCGCATCCTTCACATTCTTCCTCTGCAACTCGACAAAACCGCTGAATCTATCAACCTGGAAGGCATCGTCGCTACTCACATCCCGATAAAACGTGTTCATGTCATGGAATGCGTCGATTTGCTCGTCGATCAGCTTCCTGTTTCCTCCACATCTTGCAATAAGCTCATCATAGTCCATAAATTCGACGTTACGAAGATAATGAAGATAACGGGCTTTTTCGTATGCTGGCCATTCACGTGCGCCAACTAAATGAGCGGTGACCCTGATGGTCTCGATGTCACGCTGCTCCGGATTCTCCAGAATAAGACAGCTGATGGCATTCCAATCGCCAGGAGCCCCTTCAGCAAGAAGTTCATGGTAGATCGTTAAACGCGTATTCCCATCGATGCAAACATACCGATCATCTTCGGGACAAACGATGATCGGCACTGATATTCCTCGTGCTGCCCTGATGGAATCCTTCAGAGAATTAAAGGAAGAAACGCTCTGGGACCCTTCCGTTGCGCTCCGCAAAGCAAAGCGTATTCGCTGGTCGTCCAGCCTGTCCCCATATTTTTCCAGGGCCACCTTGATCCTCGGATTTTCCCGGTCGAAGTCAATCCGATCTATCGGTATATCACTGTATGTGCTATTCACGGTTCTTCCGATTTTTTGAAATTCTCTGCCAACATCCAAATTTTCCCGTTCGCTACAATTATCCGGGTACGTTGTCAATATGAGAAAATAGTAAATATCCTAGGTTTTACGACTAGAGATGGGCAAGAATTCCATTAATTTCATATTTTTCAGTTAGTTAGGGAGACATGGGAGGAATTCTTACCGTGACAGAATTTTACCCCAATACCATTCGAACATGCCAACATAAGCATGTCCGGATCGCGGTCCTAACAAGCAGACAGACGGGATTCCGAGACGGAAGGGTACAGAGTGCGGAGTCCGATGCACTCCCGTGCGGGAGGACCCCGGCGAACGCCGCATCTGCCGCCGTGACCGGGAAATCCGGCAGTCGGGTTCTACCTTCTTCTTCAATGAGGCCGCCGCCCGCGAGCGGCGGATACGGCTACACCTACCGCCTGAACGGCTACCCGATCGCGGCTTCAATGAGGCCGCCGCCCGCGAGCGGCGGATACCCGGTGCAGCGCGTGGAGCCCGCCGGAGCCCCGGGCCGCTTCAATGAGGCCGCCGCCCGCGAGCGGCGGATACGGCGCAGGAAATGCACTTCCGCGCCTGGGATCTGAACGCTTCAATGAGGCCGCCGCCCGCGAGCGGCGGATACGGCTCGCCGCCCGGGAATGAAGAGGAGGTCGACGAATGCTTCAATGAGGCCGCCGCCCGCGAGCGGCGGATACATCCGATCAGGATGACGTAGGAAGGCTCGGAGTTTTGCTTCAATGAGGCCGCCGCCCGCGAGCGGCGGATAC
>VYFM01000437.1:4016-18634 GCA_009842375.1 Candidatus Poribacteria bacterium
TAGGAAGGCTCGGAGTTTTGCTTCAATGAGGCCGCCGCCCGCGAGCGGCGGATACCTAGACGCTGCGCATGAGGTCGTAAGTGGCCTTGCCCAGCTTCAATGAGGCCGCCGCCCGCGAGCGGCGGATACGGCCTCGCTGATGTTGTCGATCTGCCAGTCCGGCAGGCTTCAATGAGGCCGCCGCCCGCGAGCGGCGGATACGGCGCGCTCGCAACGCAAGCAGCGCCAAGGGCTCCCGCGCGTGTTTGCGAGAACCTCGGCCGATGATAACCCAATTGACCGTCTTTGCGTCCAACCAGGACCGTCAACCAATGTAACTCCATATTTTCAAGGAACATTTTGTGAAGCGAGAGGTTCCAGGGGTGTTTGACGCCACTTGGCCTCTCGCCAGCGAGCGGCAGTTCTTCAAACGATGACCACTTCCCGCTTGACCGGGGACACTTTTCGCTTCCCCAGTGAAACAATCCGAGGCTCAAGCCATTCCGCGGTTCCGACATCAATGATCACTATATGATCATCTCCATGATGAATCAATTGGTCGCAGTCGGCAAGCAGTTGCGCGTAGCGAGTCTGTGAGAGCTGACATTGAAACACAGACAGCTGAACCCATTCGCCGTATCCCTGCATCATTTTGTATACCTTGCGCCAGCGCTTGTTGTCGGCAATGTCATAAACGACAAAGTAGATTTTTTCGTGATCTTTCAAATTCTGCCCCTCATTGGTGGTTGACTATCCGCAGGGTTGCGGTCAACGCGTGAGGAAATTCGGGTACTCCGGTATTTCGCCCAACAGGAAGCGCGCCAGCAATCTGGCCTGCATCTCGAACAGTCGGCGGTACTCAACCGCATATCCAAAAAGCGGATGGGTCACTTCCCGGTCGAGGCGGCGCTCGAAAATCGCGATGAACCGCTTGCGCCCCTTGTCCGTGAGGTTCACTCCGACCGGAGTCTCGATGAAGTCCGATCTGTCGATCTCGCCGTTATTGATCGCGGTGATGACGCATGAATCCACTATCAGTGACCGGAAGGGCTCCATCATGTCCAGCGCCAATGCCGGCCGGCCATAGCGGGGCTGATGAAAAAATCCGCGAAACGGATCGAAACCCACCGCGGAGAGGGTCACAACAAACGAGCGGGTCAGCATGGCGTAGCCGAATGAAAGCAGGGCGTTGACCGGATCGGTCGGGGGCCGCCGATTGCGGCCTTCCATGCTGAATCGCAATTCCGAATCGCCGGACATCTTCAACATGCTGGGGAAGGCCTGAAAGTAATGCGCGGCCGCCGCGCCCTCGACCCCGAGCAGGGATTCGATATCCCTGGCCGAACCGGCCTTGTTCGAAAGCAGCTTCATGGCTTTCAGCACAGGCGCCGCCGCCTCCTTGTCGGTCCAGTTTCTGCGCAGCAGCACCCGGCTGTTCCTGATTTTCGCGATGATCCAGCCTTTCGCCAGCCGCAGGCAGGCGGACTCGTCGAAAGAGGCCCGGTACTGCGCCGTTCTGAGTTCGACGTTCGAATGTCCGGCGCCCATGGAATGGCCGAGAAACCACCCCCCGTAGGATTGCCAGGTGATGGGAATCTCGCGCCGCATCAGTTCGTGCAGGGTGGGCGTGGTGACATACACATTACCCATGAGAACCAGTTGAGATACTTCCGCGAGCCGCGCATGGACCGGTTCTCCGTCGTCCAGCGTGATCGCCAGCCGGTCGCCCTGCTTGGCGACTTTCGCGCGATTGGCCTGGACATAGACCGGCAATGCATGGGTGCGTCGCACGGCGATGGGGCGCACATCGTTGCCGGTGGCCCGCAACAGGTTCACTTCGTCCGGCATGCAGATTCCCACCAGGGAGCATCGGTTGCACTTGGGACTGTTCTGCAGCGGGGGAGGGATCTGTCCACCCTCGACAACGGAGCGCAGGGCGCCTATGGATTGTTCCGTCAGCTGTCGCAACGAATCGTCGAAGGCCACGCGAACCCGCTCTTTCGAGCCGGCGAAATACAGAATCCCTTCGGAGCAGCGGTAGCCATGTTCCTCCAGCAACAGACCCTGGGCGCACAACTGCACGCGTTCCGGGTCGTAGGCTTTCTGCTTCACGTGAGGCCGTTTGCCGCGCTTGTACTCCACTGGGACGACTTCACCGCCTGGGGTGGGTTCGACCAGGTCGATTTTCGCGACCAGATCAAGTTTCGCCGACGAAAGATCGACGGAACGGGCAGGCTTGAGATCCTCGGGTTCGGTCTCGGCTTCAGGGTCCGGCAGGGGCTCGGGCTTCCTGTCCACCCGGCGGTGAACATGACGGCCTTCGACCGTATCCGAGGAATCCGCCCATTCCTTCTGCACCCATTCGAGATAGGCCAGCCGTGGGCAATAGACGAATTCGTTCAGAATACGCGCCGGGATCAAGGGACTTTCCGGATGCTTGCCTACATTCAGCGGCAAGGAGAACTGCAGCGGGGGGCTCTCGGGTTCCTCGGTTTCGGTGATCAGATGGTCCGGAATGGGGCGGATCGTTTCGGTGGACATGATGGGATGCCTCCATGGGATACGGAGTCGGCGCAAGGCTTACCGTCCTGTTTTATCGCGGCTGAAGAGATTGTTGGCGACACTACGACAGACGGGGCGGTTGGGATAGTTGCCGAAACGCCGGTACTGAAAAGCATGCCCATTCCGGCACGACTAACCTGTGTCTGGGCGCTGTCGAGTCATACAGCTCCGCCTTAACGTCGGTCTGGTCGGAACAAACCTAAACCGAAATGACAGGCAAACCCGAGTGCCAACGGCCCAGAGACAGGGGCAGAAAAAGTAATTTTCCAAAAGCTGCCTTGTCGATCCGGCTGGCTCTGGTTACGCTTGGATGATCGGAATCGACGAAAGTCAATCGGGCGGCGATTCCGGCCCCCTACCTTTATGGTTCCGACCGGTCCCAGGTCCTTGATTCCAGGGAGACCACGTTTTTCACACTCGCGCCTGATCTGATCGGCAACGCTGAATTTCTTCTTGATGTGCCACGGGTGCAGGTACGGCGTTACCGAGACCCAGTGCCGGCTGGCTGCTGTCAGTTCACTGCAAACCTCACCACCACCCATTCCTTCCAACAGCAATCGCCATTCGCAACCGTTGGAATCCCACAACTTTCCCTTGCGCCGCGACAAATTTCCGGTAACACGTCTGGCCTCCTCGTCAAAACCGGCGGGCACATGTAGCACCACCCTGTCCAATCGGCCACCCCCGTTGCTGTCAAACGGCAGATAGAAGGCGTGCTGATGCAGGTTGCCTTCGGGCAAATCGTGGCCGGAAAATAGTGGAGGAGCACGACGCTTCCCCGCGTCATCCTTGCCAAAAGCGCTCATCACGGTCAGGCGCATCAGTTCGCCGATGCGCAGACTGTCTTCCACACGTGGCAGCGGTTTTCCAAGCAGCAGGAAGCAAGCGGTGGTAATCCTTGATGGTGGTCGGGAATGACTCCACGCCTTTCTTCGTGGCCGCAGCGCATCCAGCGGACGGACGTAGTTGATTTTCTGTGAGGCTGGTGGCGTACTCCAACCCTGCTTTTGCAGATCTGCCGTATCCAGGGACAGGGCTGCAAGCAATCCGTCCGGTAGCGTCTTCGCCAGCCTTTTGGCTTGCTTCCTGTCCGCAAAGAACTCCTCTCGCCGTTCGGCGTACTTGTTGGCAGCGACAGGAGAATGAACGTTGACCACCTCGCCGCTCAGTTCCCCAGTTGTCCGGTCAATTGGATCGTCACCGGGCTTGCAATTGGGTTCCGGCAGGTCTCCGACCCGGCGGGCCTCTACCCAGGATTCCGCCCGCCCGAAAAAACCCATCACGCCCAGCAAGTCATCCAGCAGTTGCGCCTGTTCCTCCGGCAACTCGATTCCCGGCCAACCCACATACAATGGTGTGTCGGGATGTATCGCGGCAAAGGCATCATGCACCAGCGAAGTTTCCAGCCGTTTTGTCTTTGCGTTCACTTTCCCCTGTGGCAAGTAATGTCGGGTATGGCTTTGGCTGGCGTCAGGCAAGTGAAACTCAGGCGTCACCTCAGCAAGCGTCTCGATCAGAGCGCCCAAAGTCGCTTCGTCGTGTTTACCCGTGATCTTGACTTTGTGATGCCAGGTCGCAATCAACGCACGCAGCAAACGCCAAGGCTCCGGCGGCCAGTCCACGTCGCCCTCGTTGACGTGCCGGCCCCATGGGTTGCCGTGATAACGCCCGGCCAGAAAACGAAATTCAAGCGCAAGCATGGCAACTATTTTTGGTAGGTGACGGTAGTGGTTTGAAAGTCGACTCCCGAACCGGAAATCAATTCCGGCAGGGAGTTTTTCAGATCGCCAAGGGGAGGCAGTTGAAATCCCTTGGGCCGCTGTACTTCGACGCTCCGGCAATCCAGGTCGCAGGCTGTGCGCAAACGCAGACCCGTTTCAAGAAACCTCCGCACTTTGAACAAAGCCAGCGTAACCAGCAGCGTTTCAACTTCCTTAGAGAAGCCATAGCCGCGAATCTGCGCCAGATCAAGATTGAAGTAGGCGGTGATCTCCGGAGAGACGAATTCGTCCCGGGAGAATGGTACATTGCCGAATCCTTTACTGGTATCGCCCTTGGGATCGACCGAATCATTCTTCACGCCCCCGCTCGCGGCTACCTTGACTTCCATGGCTTCAACGAAACCAGACAGGGCACGAGGCAGGCGCAAGCGGCCGCCAGCCAGTTCCTTCTTCGCCAGAAAGACTCCATGAAGCAGGGAATTGGCATCCAACCTTAGCAACACGCCTGCCAACTTGCCAAGATCGACCATTCCTTCTTCCATATCGGCAAGCTCATCTTTGAGCAGCTGCAGAACCTTCTTGTCCTTGCCTTCGAGAATGTAGGGCGAGTTGATGCGATGCGCTTCAAGAACCGAGTTGGTGAGCGGTTCGGAGTTTTTGTCCAGCACCTTGACGACAGACAGGCCTCGCAACTCCGGCACCCAATCGTCGGCAGACTTGTCCCAGCAAACGGCCTCCAGGCGGTTGGCCATGCTCTGTGCAGATTCCACCAGCAACATTGATTCACCGTTCGGCCCTTCATATTGCGCGGCGCCAATCTCGGGAAAACCAGTGGGTTGAAAACGTGTGCCTTGCACAGGCTCAAGCCTGGCCTTGACCAACAAGCGCGGGGCATCTTCAAGAGCATTCAGGTTCAGGGACATCGCGATCTCCTCTGTTGGTTGCAATGTGGGTTCAGGATAAGACAAATAGTCAGGGTGTTTCCGGTTGGACGGTTTCTTTCTCACTGAGTACCGCTTCAGCCAATGCGTGAGTAGCGCCAAATCCAAGCGGGATGAGCAGCGCCGCCGCAAGTCTACGCGGATCAACACCTGCCAAATTGGGCAATTGATTAAACGGCATCACTGGTTCAAGTCCAGAACTGCGCAATCGCCTCCAGGCGACCTTGACGGCCTGCTCCGCTTGCGTAGGCTCTCCGCTGGCTAACTTGGCAAGGATTCTAAGCTCGGCAGGTATATGCACGGTCTCCGGCAATCCTCGCAGGCTTTGCAATGCAGTGTCGGGTGACAGGGCCAATTTACACAAGGCAAAGGCGGCAGAAACTGCACCGCCACCTGGCTTGTGGTCGTTATCTGCCGGAATCTCGCACAATGCAAGCCCTGGGAGCAATGCAGCAATTCTTGCATCCATCCGATCGCTGTAGAGAAAATCCATCAGGTCGACAAGACCGACGCCTGCCCAGCTGTTCAACGGCTTGTCCGCGAAGTCCAGCCGGGCAGGCAGGGACAGCCTCAAGCGCAGCAAATCAATCAGGGTGGAAACGAGACCCTGCTGGACAGAGACCTGCGTACGAACAAGGCAGGCAGGGTCTTTCTTGTGCTTCTCGCTTTTACATGCCTTCATCAACCATTCGTTGCCGTTTGCATGGTGAATCGGAAACAATTGCGAGCGCAAAGGCAATGCCTGCCCCCCGACGCCACGCAAACCCGCAAGCGCACGGGCAATACGAAATTCAGGGCCTTCGTCGTTCGCTTCCTGTACCCACTTCGCCGAAAGTTGCGGCACGGGTGAAATAGTCTCGTGTGCCTTGACGCTACGCGACAAGGCACCCTGGATTTCGCCCAACAGGATCAACAGGGATTGGGTCTGGCCGGGACTTGGCTTGCGTTGCGCCATTACGAACATCGTGTTCTCAAGCCGGTGGCGTAATTCGGCGAAGCGGTTCGCAGTAATTTCCTCCTTGGAAAAAAGGCGAAATCCTGTCAGCCAGTCATTGCGCTCAAGTTCATCGATCCATCCGCTTTGGGGATTGGTCGTAACTTGCACACGCTCAAGAGGCGTGGCGAGATAGGCTTTCCCGGAACGCATCAGCAGGCCATACCGCTGAAAGCGATCCACACCGCGATAGCCCCCCAATCGGTGCACGGCCCGCACAAAATCCAGCGCGTCCCTGGCAGGGCGGACGCCAAGGGCGACGCGCCCCTCGGACAACAATGCGCGGATTTCCGTGTAGTTGGCCGGGTTGCTCCAGAGCGGCATCCATAATTCGCCTCTCGATGAAACGGCATCACCTGCGCCCAGGTTGCCACTCCCCGCGGAAACCGCACGCACCGTAAAGGGATAGCTCAGGATGCCCGCGCCTGACTGTTCATTACGACGAACCGCCGCGGCGGCAAATGGCAGGGCACCCTCAATCATCAGCACGAAATCCCACGGGTTGATGGTGCCTTTTATTTCATATCCCGTCGTTGAGTTCGGGCCGCCAACCTGCCCGGGAGCGAATTGACCAATCGCCTGCTTCGCCAATCCGGGCGCTGGTTTTGCAAACAGGGCAAGATCGAGCAGGTCGGCAGACCTGGGGGTTGCCTTTCCGCTTTCCGCATCGATGAGTTCGAGCAGGCGTTGCATGAAGTTGTTGGTGAAGTCGAGCCTTCCATCATTACCGCCCGTGCCGAGCAGAGGCGGAAATTTTTCCTTTTCTCCAGCAAGCAGAATGGATGCGTCGAACCACTCCAGGGCATCGTCAGGCAACAGGCCACGAAGGCGATTCAGCAGCTTGGTCTTGGCTTCATTCTTGGGGCTCGACTCACGTTGCAACCCTTCAAGATCAAGAGCCCGTTCTGCAATATCCAGAGATATACGGAAAGCAGACAGACGCGCAATATTGCTCTCTTTGATTCTCTCCAGTGATGTCCGATTGTCGTTCTGATAAAACCCACTCCCGCCGTTCCACGGTGCCAGAACCGGGGTCGGCGCGTAGTCGTCAAGCAGGTAACGCAACAGAACTTCGGCGGGCTTATTGGAAGTCAGGACCAGATTCTCACCAACCCAGGCAGCCTTGATTGCAGGATCGAAGTTGCTCAGTATGCGCAAAATCCCCAGTCCCTTGAGATAACCGGCAAGCGGAGTGGGCGTGCAACCCGTCAGCGCGATTTCATGGGATTCAGCCATGGCCCATGCCCCCTGGCGTTTGCTCTACTGCCGATGCCCGCCAGTCGGCAAGGCGCACCAGGGTTTCCAGCCAGGCAAGGCGGAACGGCCCATGTTCTTCCAACAACCCGAGGGTTCGGGCAGCCCAGGAACGGCCTTGCTCCCCTTCGCCCAATTCCATCAAGGCAAGTTTCAACTCAACCTCATTGGTTTGTTCTCCATCAAACGAGAGTGCGGGCAGCCGGTCGCCTTCCCAAACGCCACGTGCGAATCTCACATCGTTTGGGACGGGTTGTGTTTCATTCGGCATTGCCCGCAGGCTCATTCGCACCTTGCCGTGGTGAGCTGCCACCAGGTAGGCGACCAGATCAATACTGCTGTCCGGCTTGTTCGGATCGTCATGTTGAGCCAGCCATGCGAGCGCAGATGCCAGTTCATGGCGGAAACAGGGCCGGGAATGTTTTATTGGGCCAGGACAATTCGACTTGGCGAGGATACCGTCAGGCGTTTCCGGGCAGCGATGCATGGACTGTTGAAACACTTCATGCGCCTTGCCGACATCATGCCAGTGCGCCGCACGGACGACCTCATCCGCGTTGGCGTTCTCCTGCACCACATCGCAGAGCGACCTGGCCTCGCCGGCGACATTGCCGAGATGATCGGCAAGCAATACGGGGATTTTGGTGCGAGACCGACCGTCATCTCCGTAGCCACCATGTTGATGGTCTTGCTCGTGCTCAACTACTGAAACCTCTTTTTCCCCATCGCTTATGAATCCAAGTATTTCGTCATAACCACCATCGGTGGCAGCCAATAGCAAGGTCATGCCGGAACGGGGCGGGCTGCTCGGGCTCAGGGATTGCCACTTCTGGACCAGATTGTCCAAGTACCAGGCGCGCCTCCCACTTTTTACGAAATTTCTTGCCTGATGCAGGCTGACAGGGCAAAGCTCGTCACGTTCCGGCGCTGGTTGGGCTTCCGGCTTGTTTGGATCCAGGTCGAAGTCCCGCCAGAACACTTGCAAACCGGGAGCATCCTTGTCCCTGATATAGTCGGACACATCCACATCGAAGCCGGACAGGTCTGGATCGGTGTTGAACAAATCCAGCAGGTCCTTGCGCCGCAATACGGCGGAGATCGGAGGCTCCTCGTCTATTGAGGGCAGTTTGCCGGGGCCAACGTCATCAAGACCCACCAGCTTTTTCCGGGCAAGCTGAAGTGCCTCGCTCTCGTAAGGCAGGGTGTCCGCGTCATCTTCAATGTCAATCCAGAAGACTTGTGCGGCGTTATCCGCCTTGTGCTCGCCGTAGCGGTTGCAGCGGCCGAATCGCTGCACCAGCGACGACCACGGGGCCAATTCAGTGAACAAGGTCCTTGAGCTGATATCCACCCCAGCTTCAATGGCCTGCGTGGCGACAATTATGCGATCTGTGGCAGAAGCGCTCAGCTTGTCATTTTGCCGGCGTCGTTCGATTGGACGAAAACGCGCATGAATCAACAAGTCATCATGCTCTGTCCGAGCCCGTTGAATCTGCTGAAACAACTGCTGGGCGCGGTCCACCCGATTGAGAATGACCAGCGTTTGACTGTCCGGGATGTGCTCTTTCAATATGGCCCGGCTCAACTCCTCAATATAGGCTTTCATCCCGTCTTTCCTGTTCCCTTCCGCGGCGAGTGACACGTCAGCGCAATGCAGGGCTTTTTGCGCATCAAGCCGTTCAGCAGCTTGTGCACGGTCAGCATCAGTCAGCCCCAACGTGTTGAAATCAGGTAAATAGTCGGCGAGATCAACCGTCCCCAGCCAGTCGCGTCTGAGTGTGGCCGAGAGCCAAATGGAACGGCTCGATTTCGCAATCAGGAACTTGCGCCGGAAAGCTTCCAGCTGGGCCGATGCCGTCAAGCCTGCACCCATGAGCTGCACTTCATCGAACGCCCAGAGGCAGTCGTTGTGAAGCAGTGCGAAGTGAATCGGCCATTGATAACGGCTCATGCCGTAACCACGCATCATGGCGCGAGAAAGCAGCATGTCCTGCGTGCCTATCAGAACCATGTCCTCTTCCGGGTGTTCAGCCCAGGTCTTCAGGTCAGGCTCGCCACCCATCAGAAGGTGAACCGAGACCTTGCCCTCGCCGGGGTCTCCCAGAATGTTCAGGTTCCGCAGCCAACCTCGAATGTTCTTCTGGGTCTGCTCCACCAATACCCGCATCGGAAGACACCAAACCAACCGCCGGGGGGTGGCTTCATCGATACTGGCGTTTCGCCCACCCCTGCGCCAGCCGCGTTTGTAGAGCCAAGCCATGGTAACAGCGGCCGTTTTTCCCATACCAGTCGGGATATCCAGCATTTCAGGCCAAGTGGAACTACAGGCCAGCCGCTCCTGATATGGGTAAGGCGCTCGCTCGCCTTGCGAGAAAGCGGCGCAAAAGAGATCAGCGTAACTTTCATTACTCATCTTTGGCATCGTTTTCTATGCGTCACGCTTTCCTCTCCTGTCCGTTTGTGCTGCATCCGCAATGCGTTTCAGCTCATCAAGTTCATCCATCCCGTCGGCAGTGCGCCGATCAATCTTCCTGCGTCTTTCATCGAAAACGGCATAACGCTCGTGGGCAGTCCGCTCGGCCTGTTCGGCGGACACGGTACCGGCACCCTGCAACCTGGGCAGATCGTTCGAAGTGAGAAAACCATCCAGAACCGTGTTCCAATCGGCCAACCGCATGGTCTGGCGCCGGGTGGCACGCAGTTCGGCGGTGTTGAGGAACGTTTCCACAATCAGGTTGAGCTCCCGGAGTTCCGCCTCGCCGAGGTAGTTCTTTGCCGTGCCGACATCGGATTTTCGCAAGGGCCTGCCCCTGCCCGCATTCTTCCAGGTGGCCAGTCCCATATTCGGCTTGTCCGGATCGGCGCGTTCACTGATCAGTTCCCCCGCGGTATGGCCGGTCACCGCAAAGAGCATCCGGTTCTGGATCGTTGCATAGAAGGTGTTCACACCAGGAGACTTCCCATCGTAGTCTTCGCTGAGGGCGAGGATATCCCGCACCTTCTGGTAAAACCGCGCTTCCGATGCACGGATGTCTCGAATGCGCTCGAGCAGTTCGTCGAAGTAATCCCAGGCCGGATTCTTCATCTGGTCGTCGTTCAGCACGAACCCCTTGACGAGATATTCCCTCAGCGTGGACGTGGCCCAGCGGCGAAACTGGGTTCCGCGGGGGCTGCGCACCCGGTACCCGACGGCCAGGACCATCTCCAGCCGATAGAAGGTTACCGGGCGCCGGATCTGCCGTTTGCCCTCCGTTTGAACTGTCAAGTATTCCTTGACTGTTGAGACCGCGTCCAGTTCTCCCTCGCCCAGAATGTTGCGCACATGGAGGCTAATGTTTTGCTTCGTGGTCTGGAAGAGTTCGGCCATCTCCATCTGGCTGAGCCACACGGTACCGTCAACCGCGTGAAGCCAGATTTCGGCCTGGCCGTCCTCGGTATTGTAGAGAATGATTTCTCCATCAGACATTAGCGACAGCCCCCCTCAGGCGATTCACTGTCTTCAATCACCCATCTTCCGGGCAGAGTAATACAGTTCCTGTTTTTCGTTCTCTTCAGGACGGTTTAGGACATCTTCTTTCTTCTTTCAACTTCCGGAGGTATCCGTCACGATCCCGAATCACCGATCCGTAGTGTACGGTGATTGTTGCGCCGCTGGAAACCCTGTTGCAACCACTTGCAATACCGTAACGGGATTCGGGAACCATCAGTCCTCGTCACGGGAGTTCCCGTATTTGAGGAACGCAACCTCCTTTCATCCTCTTTAACATTACTCCACCGAGATACTCGGCCGACATCGGATTCCCGCGCCCGATTTCAGGGCTTGTCACGGCAGTTTCCGGGGTGCTCCAAGGAGAGTGATGTGGTGCCGGAAAGGGATGGTCGATCGGCGGTCGGGGGGAGACTCCTGACCCCGCCGGCCGCTTTCCTTCCCCCCCTTCCAGGAGATTCCGCCATGCCCATGACCATCCCGGCCGCCCAGGCGCCCCGCGCCGGCGCGCAGACCTTCCTCGTCCACCTCCTCGGCGGCGGCCTCGTAGACACCCGCTACGCGGTCCAGCACTACCGTTCCCGGGCCGACGGCGACATCGTCCCCATCCACCCGGGAAAGGAAAAGAAGAAAGGAAAACCCCGCCCCTCCATCATGACGCTTGAGAAGGTCCGGGCACTCTGTCCCGGGCGGGACGAGATCATCATCGCCACCGGCATCGACCGCAAGGACTGCGGCATGCAGGCCTGGGGCATCCGCGCCTCCGGGCTCCTCCACGACCGACGCCTCAAGGGCTGATTCTCCCGTGGATCAACTGCAACGGTCCGGATTTCCCGGCAGGGGGTTCTGATGGCATACAAAGACATCTCGACGCGGCGTCGGGCTGACAGGGAGCGCTACCATAAGAGAACCGAAGAACGCCGGAAAGCGGGCCTGTGCGTCCGCTGCGGAAAAGACTACCCCGAGCCCGGTCGCACCAACTGCGCCGCCTGTGCGGTGCAGAACCGGAACCGGGAACGGGCCCGGAACGCACGGCTGAAGGCCGAGGGCCGTCCCAGGAGGGATCGCCGGAAGGCCCGCGAGGCCGACAGGAAACGCTACCGCCAGGTCGCGGACGACCGGATCGCACGGGGGCTCTGCACCCGCTGCGGCAACCGGAAACCCGCGCCGGAGCGGTCCCTCTGCGCCCCGTGCGGGGAGAAAGTGCGCACAATGGCCCGGACCAGGTACGCGGAAGGCAAGGCCCGCGGCAAGCTCTATGGTGGCCGGAAGGCCGACACGCGCCGGAAGTCCGCCCGGCTCCGGTCCGAGCGCAGACGGAAGGAATGGCTGGATGCGGGGCTCTGCACCCGCTGTGGTCAAAACCCACCCGCGGAAGACGGAACGACCTGTGTGTCGTGCCGGGCCAAGCGGCAGGGAATCGAACGGAAGAGGTACCACGACCGCCGGGCCGCCGGCCTGTGCGTGCGCTGCGGCCAGGCATCGACCTTCGACGGCGCCGCCCTCTGTCTTTCCTGCGCCGCACTCGAGGCCGAGAGCGGGCGGCAGGAACGGAAGAACGCCGCCTCCCGGAGACGGTACGGGGAACGTAGGCAGGCCGGTGTCTGCACCGACTGCCAGACGCCGAGTCATGGCGCATCCCGTTGTTCGCCGTGTGCCGAGCGGTCCTATGCCCGGTCCGCCCACTTCCGGGGCATCCCGGACTGGGGTCCGGAATTCACAGTGATCGACCTGGAAACCGGGGAGGAACACGGGCCCTTCGACAGTCGACCGGACGCTGACGCCTGTGCGGCGTTTCTCAAGCTTCCCCCCGGGGGATTCGAGATCGTCGCCGCGAACCATCCCCTCGCGGGCTCCGTGGGCTGGTCGTGATTTTCAAGTTCCGTAGCTAGCTGGGGGGACGCCATGGCGTGGGCCGCCGGCCCGTGGTCCGTCATGACAGTGGCGTCCCGGCCGTGTCCCCTGCTCCGCTGCCGGCCGGCGAACCGCCGCAGCGTCCCGGTTCCGCCTCCCCACTCCGTAGCCGTCCCGCCGGCGGCCGGCCGGGGGACCGCCGGGGGGGAGTCCGCAACGCATGGGTAGCCCGCAGAGATGGCGGGGGACCGGCAGGAGAACGGGAGGGAAGCGCGCCCCGGCGCTGTCGACAACAGCGAAGCCATGGACGGAGGGAGGCCCGGGGCGCGCGGGCGGATTGTACCCGCCGGTTCCGCGCAGGGGAATGGCCCGGACCGAAGGAGCGGCGTCGCAGTCCGGCTGGGGAGATGCCGGCCCATCCGGTGACCATGCAACTGCGGGAGGAGATGGCCGCCGAAGGCACCGTGCAGGTGGGTCGCACCCGCGTCCGCCGCGAAACCCGCCCGGGAGTGGGATGGCCGCAGTGGCTTACGGCCGCCCTGGCGGATAACGGACAACCGGATCACGGGAGCGCCCGGGCCCGGGATACCACGGTTCGGTTCCGCCGCGCCCGTCACAGCCCCGATCCCGGCTGTCCATGCCGGCATCGCATGCCCCGTTCCACCGGGGGGCCGCCGGAAACCGGGAGAGTCAGGCAAGGAGAAGACGGGGGTGAAGTCTTGGGAGGCTGGAGGGAGAAAAGCCCTCGACCCCGGGCTTCCCATCTTCTCAACCAGACACACGGGAGAACCTGACCATGTTCACACGCGAATTCGACACCCCTTCCAGCCCGGACCAGCTCCTCGGAGAGCTCGGCCTCGACCAGAGCGCCGTCCGGGAGATCCTCGACAAACCCGCCGCATTCAACATCCGGGACGATCAATGGAGAGGTGGTGAGGAGGTTTGAAGAGATGAATCGAAGGGGGGTCGGAAGAGAGAAAAGCCCGGCTTCCCGACGGTTCTCATTCCCATCGTTTTATTCAACCAACGTTACCTCAGGAGGTACATCATGGCTTTCGGACTGAACCGGGTCGAACTCATCGGCCGCATCGGCGCAGACGTCACCGTCAACCACCTCGCGTCCGGCGGACGCGTCGCAAACCTCTCCGTCGCCACCGACGAGAGCTATATTAATCGTCAGACAGGCGAGCGGGTAGACCGCACGGAATGGCACCGCCTGGTCACCTTCCAGGACGGCCTCATCACCATGCTGGAGAAGCACGCGAAGAAGGGCCGCCTGGTCTACGTCGACGGCAAGCTCCAGACCCGTCGCTGGAAGAAGGACGGCGAGGACTCCGACCGGTTCTCCACGGAGATCCTGCTCGTCCCCGGCGGCCGGATCCAGTTCCTGGAGAAGCCGAACGGCGGCGGAAACGGCCCGGCGAAGGCCGCACCGGAACAGCCCGCCGCGCCCCAGGGCGGCGCCCCGGAGAACGCGGACGACTTCGACGACGACATACCTTTCTGACGATCGGGCTCCCCCACACTTCTCCCTCCCATTCAGCCGCACCCCCTCCACGGGGGTCGCGGTTTTTTTTATGCCGCAGGTGCGGCGCCGTCTCGCCCCCGAACAGGAGCCCGAGTCGGAAGTTGAAAGGGTGAAACGCGTGGCGGCCGGAGAGAGGGCCGCCGTGTCCCTCGTCAACCCGCATCACGACCGGAGAACACAATGTCTCGAATCACGTTCAGGAAAATCGACCAGGACGAAGCCCTGATCTACCACGACGGCGAACTCGTCGGCGATCTGTACCGTCATGAGGATCCGCTCACCGGCAGGACCGTCTACC
>VYFM01000494.1 GCA_009842375.1 Candidatus Poribacteria bacterium
GTGTAATAGTGTCAAAAATTAAATGTCTACCGAACAAAAGACAGGAATTAAAAAAAACTTAAAATCGCGTCACTTTCCTTGTCCTGATTGACTTCAGCACGTCACAGTGACGTGCTAAAACGTCACAATTTGACCCGTTATATCAGAGTTACGGTGTTCGTGGTCGCGCAATTCATTGTGCCTCTTTTATTCCTGTAGGATCGACCTCCGGGTCGCGATTTGACGGTAAATAAGAGTTTAAGTGTTTGTAGTCGTGCAATTCATTGTGCCTCTCACATTAACGTGAGTTTGATAAATCAGTACTAATATCTGCGTAGGTCGGGTAGAGGGACGAAACCCGACATCTTTCCTCATTATAGAGCACTACGTGTTGGGTTTCGTCCCGCTACCTAACCTACAGTGGTAAGAGGATTTAATTAGCAAACTTACGTTACATTAGGAAAAGTAACAACTAACAACTGAAAACTATCTTGACTATGAATATAGCCATCCTTTCCCGTGGACCCGAAAACCACTCAACTCGAAGTCTTGTTGAAGCAGCAAAAAAAGCAGGACACAATGTCAATGTCCATGACCCATTCGGTTTCTACCTACTAATAGGGGGAAACGGAAATCGAATCACATATAACGGACAACCAGCAGAAGATTGTGATGTCGTTATTCCACGCCTCTCAAGCGCAACTGCAAGATACGGTGGAGAAGTCGTCTACCAATATGAATGGATCGGTATTCCGGTAGTCAACTCAGCACATGCAATAGCAGATGCACGGCACAAGTTCCGTTCCCTACGCATCCTTGCACAACACGGGTTGCCTATTCCACCAAGTCTCACAGTCGGCTCATCAACATATTTAGAGGAAATCTCACCAGATATAGGAGAATACCCCTTCATTCTAAAACCATTTTACGGCACGCACGGCATGGGAGTTATGCTGTTAGATACACCGACATCACTCACCTCTACCGTAGATGCACTCTGTGACATGCATCGCGATTATGTCATTCAATCCTTTATTGCCGAAGCGGCAGGTGTCGACATCCGAATACTCGTGGTCGGAGGCAAGGCAATAGCAGCGATGAAAAGACGGGCTGTCAATGGAGAATTCCGAGCAAACATACATCAAGGTGCAAACGGGGAAGCGATAACGCTAACAGAAGAATACACACAAATAGCAACCGCTGCAGCTGACGCACTACAACTAAACATAGCGGGTGTAGATCTACTCCAGACAAGAAACGGACCGGTCATCCTTGAAGTTAATCCTTCGCCAGGATTTGAGGAACTGCAGTCTGTTACAGGAATTGATATAGCTAAGGTAATGATTGACTTCGCTGTTCAGTTAGCCGAAAATCACTCCCGAAAAGGCACGGGTAATTAATTGGCTTCTCATAAACGGAAGATATTGATGTTCAATCACGAGTTTCCACCTATTGGCGGGGGAGGTGGTTGGGTAAGTTATTATTTGGGCAAACATTTCGCAGATTCAGGACACGATGTACATCTGATTACATCACAATTCCGTGACTGTGCAAAAAGAGAGGAAATAGACGGTATCAATGTTCATCGTGTCCCCGCACTCAGAAATAATCCAAATGTATGTGCAGTCCACGAGATGTTGACCTACGCAGTCAGTTCCAGCATATACAGCTTAAAATTCGTAAAGCAATTCCACCCCGATATTGTTCAAGTGTTCTTCGGTATTCCTGCAGGTGGTGGTGCTTTACTTCTCCAAAAATTCAGGAACGTCCCGTATGCTGTGTTCTTAGGTGGGAGAGATGTGCCACGTCCCGATCCCGACCCACCTTATTATCGTTGGTTATACATGCTGTTAAATCCTATTATCAGAGCAATATGGGACAATGCTGCAGCAGTCGTATCCTGTAGTGATGGTTTACGTGATCTTGCACACGCAACAGATGCAGATGTCAAAATTGACATCATTCCTGACGGGTTCGACCCAGATAGTTTTGAACCGATCCAACGCAATCCGAATCCAGATGTTGTGCGTTGCCTTGCGATAGGCAGACTCATCCCTCGCAAAGGTTTCCAGTTTCTCATTCGTGCACTACCGCAGATTATTGACAAAGTTAATAGTCAATTTGAAATAGAGATTATCGGTGACGGACCTTACGAGGATACTTTGGTAGAATTAGCAGAAGAACTCGGTGTCAATACTCACATCAACTTTGCTGGTAGCGTAAAGTATCCAGACTTACCGCAGAAGTATCGTGAGGCGGACATCTTCATACTACCTTCATTAGCGGAAGGCATGCCCCTTGTTGTCTTAGAGGCAATGGGAACAGGATTACCTATCATCGCAAGCCGTGTGGAAGGAATTGATGAACTTGTAGAGGATGACCTAAACGGTGCGCTGTTTGATCCAGGCGATGTTGACAGACTCGCTGAATGCATCATAAAACTTATTAACGAAGGTGAAGCGCGCATTGAAATGGGAAAGGCAAGCGTTAATAAACTAAAACAGAATGAACGCTACAACTGGAAAAACATCGCTGATGCATACCTCTCCCTCTATGAAGATATTCTAACAAGAGATAAACAAGAGGGGTAGCATTACCAGTCGTCCTATTATGTATGAGCGACCCGGGGAATCATTCAGAATACCATACGGGGAATGCCTAAATGGCATTCATACCGTTGATTTGG
>VYFM01000192.1 GCA_009842375.1 Candidatus Poribacteria bacterium
TGTAAGTAAAATAGAGGTATCTAAAATGAAACAGTGTATAGTAATTTTGACATGTCTATTATTGACATCTCAAATGGGCAGTTTTGCCGCTGATGTGATAGATCCTGATTTAGTGCTTTATTTCGATTTTGAAGAGTTTGCAACTAATCATGTCATTGAAAAATCCGGTAATGGTTATGACGGTAGAATAAATGGAAATGTGAAACAATCTAACGATGGAAAGTTTGGTAAAGCAGGACAATTCGCTGCAGGGAGTTTTCTTGATTTGGATGGTCCGAACGTTGATCCGGATCACATTCCTACTGAAGGGATGAGCGTTGTTGCATGGATCAATGTTGAATCTATCGCGGATATGGCGATTTTCAACGCGCGCGCTGGGGATGCTACGTGGCTTGTACACCCAGAGGCTCGCGGCGATGGAAATTATCGTTGGCTCAATCGAGGACATAATCCGGGGAAAACTTTATTTGATATCCGTGCTGGTGTCAACAAGGCTAATGAATGGGTGCATTACGCTGGCACATTCAGTCGCGAAGCAGCCATGGCTTACCTATATATCAACGGCAATAAAGTAGGTGAGGAAAAAGCACGACTTCCTGATCCAATCGCAGGAGATTGGGGGTTAGGAGCACGCGTAGGTTATAACATTGACAATAACCGTCCCTTCACCGGACTCATGGACGAACTAAACATCTGGAAACGTGGGCTAACAGAAGAAGAAGTCAATTCTATTATGAATGAGGGTATTATTGAATTTCTTGCTGTAGATGCACGTGGTAAATTGGCAACAACATGGGGAAAATTGAAAAATTCAAAGTAATGTATATAAGAAAGACGGGACAGTTCAACACTCTCCCGTCTTTATGCTCATGACGACAATTTGCGATTGTAGGGGTTTATAGTCCAAAACGCGCATGTGCTGTCACATGCAGTGGCAAAAAAAATGGTCGTTTGGATAGAAGCACCTCATTACGGAGTCTTTCAGCTAATGTTTCTATATCAACCTCTTCCGCAGTAGCAATCCCGTATTTCTCTATAAGTGGGAGGAGACTCTGAAAGATAGTTACCATATAACGGTAGCCAGTCCAATCTTCCTCAGCACCAATGGGTGCATGAAGATGCATCTCTGGTGGTGGCAAACCTACCTCAACAAAAGCACGGTAAAGACCTATACCCATATCAAGATGTGCCCCTGAATGATCAAACACCTCTAAAATCCATCGGTAAAGTTGATTCATAAGAGGTGTATTTGGATGTGACACTGCGGGATAGAGTGTATATTCTGGCTCCTGAAATGCAACAATCCCATCAGGCTTTAAATGGGTAATGAGTTTTTTTAATGCCATTACAGGATCAGCCATATACATCAACACGAACCTACCAACAAGTGCGTCAAATTTACCCTCAAAATCCAATGTTCTTGCATCACCTGCGATAAATTCCATGTTTTTCAATCCGGCATTAGCTGCCCTTTGCCGTGCCGTTTCAAGTATTGCTGGATTGACATCAACTCCCACGACCTGTCCAGAGTTACCAACCATTTCACCTACCATAAGCGCGACATCACCAGCCCCACTGCCAATGTCAAGTACACGCATACCTGGACTAATATCTGCCAGCTCACAGAGAAGTCTCGTTGACTCTCCGTAGATTATTGACTGCTCAATGAGACGGGTAGTTTCATGGGATGTACGTCCTAAAGTATAGGTAACATCACGATTTGAAGAAGTCTTGTTTTCTGAACTATTTTTGGTCATGTGTAAAGGTATTATGATGGAAGGGTCGCATGTCCTGTAACATGTGGAGGTAACATAATTGGTCGTTTTGAAGCAGTAACTTCTGCCTGTATTCGTTCTGCAAGGGTATCTACATCTACTTCTTCAGCAGTAGCGATTTCGTAAGCCTCTATTAACGGTAGGATACTTCGAAAACTGTTCTCAAGGTATGCAAATCCGGGCCAATCTTCAGGACCGCCCATGGGTGCCTCAAAATGCAGTGCCGGTTCGGGCAAACCAGCATCAACGAAGGCTTTGTAGAGTTCCATTCCCATCTCAACATGTGCACCTGATTTTTCAAACACGGTGCGTCCCCATTTAATTAGATCGTTTATCAAAGGTGTATCTGGGTGGACAGCAACAGAATATGGTGAGAAATCAACCTCTTGAAATGCCACGATTCCTCCTGGTTTTAAATGCGATGCCAAATGTTTAAGTGCATCAGCAGGATCCGACATATACATGAGAACAAGTCTACCGACAACAGCATCAAAATCGGTTGGAAGTTCGAGAGTTCGGGTATCCCCTGCGATAAATTCAATGTTATCAAGACCTACTGCGTCAGCACGTGCCTTTGCTGTTTCAAGTATTTCAGCGTTGACATCAACACCAACAACGGTTCCCTCTGAACCAACAAACTCCGCAAGCGTAAGGGCAACATCACCAGCACCGCTCCCCACATCAAGCACTTTCATGCCTTTATCAATTCCGCTTCTCAGCAAAAAACGTCGCGTCACATCGTCATAAAGCACGGACTGCTCAATTAGTCGGTCAGTCTCAGATTCGCTCCTACCCATTGTATACTCAGCATCTCTACTTTGTTTGGTCATACTACTCTTTCTCCCTTCGAAAATGTATGTGAGGTCCAGATACCTCGCGTATAATAT
>VYFM01000460.1 GCA_009842375.1 Candidatus Poribacteria bacterium
CGTCATTGTGACGTGACAAAAGGTCACAATTTACTGGGTGTGCAAAGTTTTTGGCAACAGGTTACCCCACGCTCAGACATATCGTAGGAGCGAGGTCTCCTCGCCCGCTCTTTTGTCTGCATCACGGAAGGCACAGAATACGCAGAACACACTGAAAGAAAAGTTCTTTTCCGCGTCTTCCGCGTTTTCAGTGGTTTCCGTGATTCTGACAAAAGGACGGGCAGGGAAATCCTGCACATACGCAACAGTGTCAAAAACTTTATACACCCCTTTGTATCATTGAAGTTAAATTTGTAATCATGAATCAAAGTAATCCAACAAATTCAAGTGTGGAATACTAAGTCATCATGTCACATAATAAGATATACACACGTAAAGAATTATCACTGTTACTGAAACAAAAGAAAACTGATGGAAAAGTTGTTGTCACCACAAATGGATGTTTTGATGTTCTACATTTAGGACATCTTCGCTATCTTCAAGCAGCACAACAACAAGGTGACATACTCGTAGTCGCTATTAACAGTGACAGCTCTGTCAGAGAACTCAAAGGTGAGAACCGTCCACTTGTTCCTGAAGAAGAACGAGCTGAAATGCTTGCAGGATTAGAGTGTGTAGATTATGTCGTGATTTTTCCTGAACTAACGCCTGTTGAATTGCTTTCAGATCTTAAACCGAATATTCACGTTAAAGGTGGCGATTATAAATTGGAACAACTAATTGAGAGAGATGTGGTTGAGAACAACGGTGGTAAAGTTATCGTTGGTTTAAATGTCCCTGGAAAATCGACTACAAATCTTATTGATGTAATTTGCGAACGATATGGAAGTTCTTAAACTATTCTCACAACACCAGAACTCACATTAACAATCAGACTGAGGATATATGCAGATAAACGAAGCATTAAAAGTAGAAGACCTGAAGTCACAAATTGAAAGACTTTTTGAATACTCAGGTCAGAAGATATTAGATATTGAAGATACGTGGCAACCGGAACAGGGAACACCTGTCTTTACCGTCGCTGGAACTTACACAACACGAGGATGGACTGAGTGGACACAAGGATTCCAATTCGGGTCAGCAATTCTCCAATTTGACGCGACAGGTGATGAGCAATTTCTGGAAATCGGTAGGAAGAACACGATTGAAAAGATGGCACCACATGTCACACATATCGGTGTGCATGACCACGGGTTTAACAACGTTTCCACTTACGGCAACCTACGAAGATTAATGCGTGAAAATGTCATTCCATGGGACGACAATGAGATGCATTTCTATGAAATTGCCTTGAAAGCATCCGCAGCCGTTCAAGCGAGTCGTTGGACGCGAATTAAGGACGGTTCAGGATATATTGCGTCTTTCAACGGACCACATTCACTCTTTTCAGATACAATTCGTTCGCTACGAGTGTTAGCAATTGGACACACACTCGGAGCAGTGCTGATGGGTGAAGGTGATGTTGCAATAAATCTATTGGATAGACTAATTCAGCATTCTCAGACAACTGCACAGTATAATGTATATTATGGTGAAGGACGTGACGCATTTGACGTATGTGGACGTGTTGTGCATGAATCCATCTTCAATACAAACGATGGAAACTATCGTTGTCCCAGTACGCAACAAGGTTATTCACCATTTTCTACGTGGACTCGTGGATTAGCCTGGATAATCACCGGTTATGCAGAACAACTTGAGTTTTTTGATACCCTTTCTGAAGACGAACTTGAATCTTATGGAGGGAAAGCTGAAGTTACTGCACACATGTTGAAAGCAGTTGAAGCCACTGCGGATTTCTTCATTGAAAACACTGCTCAAGATGGAATCCCATACTGGGATACAGGTGCACCTGGTTTATCAGAACTTGGAGATTATTTGTCAGTTCCCGCTGATCCTTACAACGATTTTGAACCGGTAGATAGTTCCGCAGCTGCAATAGCAGCACAAGGACTCATCCGACTCGGCAATTACCTAAAACAACACGGTGAAGTGGATGCTGGCAGCACATATTACCAAGCAGGTTTGACAACTGCTAAGACCCTATTTGCAGAACCGTATCTCTCAACTTCAGATACACATCAAGGACTGTTATTGCACTCCGTATATCACCGACCGAATGGGTGGGATTATGTACCAGAAGGCAGGAAAATTCCGTGTGGAGAGTCATCCATGTGGGGCGATTATCATGCGCGTGAACTCGCGCTGTTGTTATTGAGGGAAATAGAAGGAAAAACGTATCTCACGTTCTTCTAACTAACATTTACGAGGATATGAAAATGAGTGAAGTCAAAGACACACAAGAGCAGCCAAAAGTTGAAATTGAAGTCAAGAACTTCGGTCCGATTGCAGAGGCTAATATTGACCTACGCCCTTTAACAGTGTTTGTTGGTCCCAGTAATACGGGGAAGACATATTTTGCTACACTGGTTTATGGATTATATGGTGTATTTCCAAATATGATAGAACCACATCTTTTATTCCCCGCAGGTTTACAAAGTACAATAGGTCTTTTACATGCATTACGGAAGTTTATTTTGAATAATCCGAATTCACCAGCTAAGGAAAAAGTTCAAGATATTCTTGATCAACTAAAAATTACTGATAGACCATTCAGATTGTCTGATTTACCATCAGATATACGAAAGTTGGTATTAACC
>VYFM01000121.1 GCA_009842375.1 Candidatus Poribacteria bacterium
TTCTTGAATAGGATATGTACATTCCAGAACAAACTTTATCACCTGTTTGTAATATTGTCTAATTTCTCGTATCGCTGTTTCCACATCCGAAATATTATTAATTTCTGGGAATCCTGACTCTTGGCGTTCAGTATTGAGAATCGTACACACTTCTAATGGATCTAATCTATCAAATGCTTGGGCAATTGCGATTATCCATTCAGTAATAACTTCAGATGCGTAGTCATGTAAACGCAACATTCGAGCAGCAAGAAGATTAGCACGTGCAAGCGGATTTAATTTGTCGAATCCAAGAAACTTACCAATCTCAGAAAAATATTCAATTTCAATCGGGTGTCCATCATGCAGATGTTCCTTCAATGGATTTAATAATTCCAAAACTTGATCAGCCAAGGTGCTTGTTGTCGTATATAGTATACTGGATAATGCAGCAGCAAGCGAATCATGTGGTAAATTATCACTCCTAAGATTACTCCCAGTGGTTGACTCTAACAACACCAATATATCATTAGCACGTTCAGGAGGAATTCCTGGTAACCATGCAACTTCGGCAGAGATACGTTTAGTAGGAATTGTTAGCATAGACCTTGCCTCTATACAAGTGTCAACATCTAATAAAAGACTTCTTTCTTCCGATGCTTCTATAATTCTTTGGCGGTTGTCTAACTGAGTTACTTTCAAAATATAAAATGGATTGTGTAGAAGATCCATGCACGAATTACTTTTAAAAAGTCTATTTCGACGCAAAACGAAATCTATTTCTTTACTTCTTAATCTTGGGCCATTTTCATCTTCCCAGCAAATAGACTCTGCAAAAATACTTGCACCTTCTGCTAATGCTGTCATAGGATTTACATCTAATGTGTCCCCGTTTATTCCCAATTCAAAAGTCACTTTGTCCCTTAACGGTTTGTAATGGGTCGCTTCTCCAATCCAGACAATACATTCTATATCGTTAGGTGTATATCCGGTTTTTGATAGTGTTTCCCTTGCTGCATCTATCGTATCATTGATGTGATCCGCTATTAATTCATCATAAGTGTTTCGATGCAAAGGAATATCAAGATAGATTTCGCCCCCTTTGAGATCATTTGTTCCAATTTCGACTTCTGAAAGACTGATAAGCGTATTATCCTTTGCAACGAGTTCTATCCTTGCCCGTTCTGTTGCCCAAGTAGCGAGACGCAGGAGTGGTTTGTACCATGGATTCACGGTTAAGTTATCAGGTAATGCAAAATTTGCATGCAGCCAAGGCCTGACAATATTGTCAACAATTTTACGATCAAAATCGCGTCCGCCACACATCTGAATGCCACCATGTGCCAGGATAGCTACCCGTTTTCCAATGCTTTCTGCAATAGCAATATCCAGTGTTCCACTACTAAGATCATAGATTAAATAAGTTCCATCTGTACTACCACGGGAATTCAGGTAACTCATCACTGCAGCAACAGGTTCCTGCACAAGTTCAACGTTTCCAATCCCTGCCATTTCTGCAGCTGCAATTGTTGCTTTTTTTTGCATCAGATTGAATGCAGTAGGAACAGTAATCACAGTGCCTGTATATGGGGAGTTTCTAATCTCTTCGGGTAGGTAACCAAACAAAGTTTTCAGGACCTTCGCAGAACACTCTTCTGGGGTCAATGTTAGATTAACTGCTGTAAGTTCAATAGGTGTGTCCGTTCCCATGAACCGTTTAAATAATGTGGCACAATTATCAGGACTGCGTGGAGATTGCTTGTAAGCTCTTAGTCCTACGTACTCGTCTCCTTTTATGTTAATATAGATCGCAGATGGGGTCAGATCGTTTTGTTCTGGACTTTTCCAAACACGAGTCTGTTGAGTCTCTCTATCAAAAGTGCAGATAGCACTGTTTGTTGTTCCTAAGTCGATACCGACATAATATTCCATTGTCTACTTTTACAAATCATCCTACCAGAATATTGGTAATTAGATTGCGCATCTCATCATGAGATGCTACTCCGCTAATGCGCGGAATATCCATAATCTGAAATACAATCTGGCGAAGTTGGTCAATTACCTCACTTTTAATTGTTGCATCCCTTGTACCGTCTATTATTTGTTCAATATCGGGATGTTCCATGAGTTTCTTTCCAATATGGACGAGTTCTTCAAAACGGTCATGATCTGCAAATAGATGAGGAGAACCAGCGTAATATTTGAACTGTTCAATAACAAACCAGTTCTGACGCCATAGAATCCGATAATATCTTAACCAAAGTTCTTCCAAATGTTCGTTGAAATCATCATCGTTATTGTTAATAGAACGTTGTGCTGTCTCTGCAAGTTTATCAAATTCCTCTGCTTCAATTGAACGGGCAAACCGTCGACTATACATATCGAAAAACTTGACTGCATCGTCAAGTTCACGCTGTTGGATTTCTTTTCGATTACCTTTTCTCACTTGATAAAATTGTTGTTTAGCCTGCATGATTCCTTCGTATGCTTTTTGTATCATTTCAGTATCAGATTCTTCAGGATCAAGCATTATTGCAGCTTCCAGTTTTTCACAAGCTTTGTTTAGTTTCTCCTTACTATCTTCATCAAGATCAAGTTTCTGATCTTCATCTAATTTAAGAATACGGTCAATACGTTTGCGTATTTGGATTCCTTCATCAGCAATTTGAGCGGCTTTTGAT
>VYFM01000479.1 GCA_009842375.1 Candidatus Poribacteria bacterium
AATATGTAAGCATATTTTCAGACTTAATGGATGATAAAATGTGGTGTATTAGTGGAAAGTAAAGTTCATTTTATTCAATAATTAGACTGTAACAACAATTACGATAACAAACAAGAATTATAGTCTTGGATCCACTGCTTCACTCTCAAGAGCCAAAACTCCAAAAACACATTCATGAACCTTGGATAACGGTTCACGATTCACAAACCTTTCAAGTGCCTCTACACCCAAAGCAAACTCTCGTATTGCAAGAGAACGTTTTAAGGATAATCCACGGGAACGTAATCTTTCCAAATTGTGTGGTAGTGTATATTCTGGACCATATATTATACGAAGATATTCTCTACCACGACACTTGACTGCTGGTTGTATTATACCACGATTACCTTTGACAATAAATTCCAATGGCTTAATTACAAACCCTTCTCCACCTTTTGCTGTGAGTTTTACCCATTGATTAATTGCTGTAGTTTCACTCTCTTGGTTGGTTAAATCAACAATCCCGTAGGAAGTTGCAAATAAGATATTATCATCAAGACTATCACATAGTTTTGTAAGCATCTCCATATGCCACTGATGGTTTTTATCAAAATATACTGTCCCTTCAGTTGCCAATAGATGAAATGGTGCCAGTTTTAAGTCAGAGATAGAATCTACATTCCAACAATACTGTTGATATACTGATATATATTCTTCAACAGCCTTTTTTCTTTCACTATATCCAGACAATAGATCATCTGTTTGAACACCCCGTTTATTAGCAGATTCAAGTGATGAAATTATATCTCTAATTGCAGTATCTGCCGCTGTTCCAACAGGGGCATATTGTCGCTGTAATAACTCTTGTGCTTTAACAGACCATGGCATCAATTCACAATCAAGACAGATCCAATCAGTTTCTAATTTTTCCCAATAGTCTATATTATCAACCGCTTGTTTAACTTGGGTCAGTAACTCATTCTCCATTGAAGTGTCGTTAAAAAATGGTCTACCCGTTCGTGTATAACACACACCAAGTGTCCCAACAGACACGCCAAACCGTTTTCTTGCGGTTTCATGTGATTTACAAACTATTACAACAGCCCGCGAACCCATGTGTTTCTCTTGCCATACAACTTTAGAGACTCCCTGATTCCGGTAATATGCAAATCCCTCTGCAGGATGTTCAAGCAGATCACCTATTGTCGTGGTAGCAGTCGGAGACATAGTTGGCGGTAAATAAATAAGCCATTTTGGATCTATGGCAAAACGACTCATTACTTCAAGCGCAGTAATAGTATTTTCCTCACGAATCGTTACATTGTGATTCAATCGTGTGCCGATAACCCTCCTTCCTATAACATCATTAATGTCAAGGACTCCCCCATCTGGTTGGTTATCAATGTTAGTCTTCTTACTTGAATCATCTTGTAACGGTTTTGCAGGTTCATAATAGACCTTTTCAGCTGGTACTGAAACAAGTTCCTTTTCCGGATATCGCAACGCAGATAGTCGTCCGCCAAAGACACAACCTGTATCTATATTAATAGTACGATTTAACCATTGGGGTTCTGTCACAGGTGTATGTCCATAAACAACAATGGCATTACCACGATATTCTTCTGCCCAATTAAGACGTATCGGTAAGCCAAATTCATCCGTTTCACCTGTTGTTTCTCCATACAATGCAAATTCACGTACTCGACCAGAGGCGCGTCCCTGTAAATTCTTTTTCATACCTGCATGTGCGACAACAAGTCTACCACCGTCAAATTCATAATGACTAATTAACCCTTCAATGAATTCAGCTATTTGTAACTTAAATTCATCAGATTCATTCTCCAATTGCGAAAGCGATTCTGCCAAACCGTGTGTGGTAGTAACATTTTTTCCTCTCAATGCCCGTGCAAGTTTAACATCATGATTCCCGGGAACACAATGTGCTATACCACATCTATGCATCTCCATGACCAATCGCATAACATCTACAACCTTAGGTCCTCTGTCAACATAATCCCCTAAGAAAATGGCTTTTCTTTCATGTGGAGCACTGACAGTCGAATGTCCATCATCATTGATAGAGACTTCATAACCGAGTTTTATGAGTAACTCCACCAATTCATTGTAGCAACCATGGATATCACCAATTATATCAAATGGACCTAATTCATCCTTACGATTAGTCCACAACGGTTGTCTTTCAACTTGTGCTGTATCCACTTCCTCTGGTGAAGAAAGCACATATATGAAGTTACGAAAACCTTCACGTTTCAACGAACGTATTGATCTACGTAGTTGACTGGACTGATTACGAACCACATGTCTACCAAAATCTCTATCCTGACGGACATCGTTTCTCTCTTGACAGATTTTCGCTGGAATGTTTAAGACGATAGCAACCGTCAAATAATGGTATTCACGTGCCAATGCCAGTAATGGTTTACGTGCATCAGGCTGAACGTTTGTAGCATCAATTACCGTCAATTTACCAGCAGCAAGCCGTTTTGCGGCAATGAAATGAAGCACTTCAAACGCATCAGTTGTTACTGTTTGGTCATTTTCATCGTCTGAAACAATGCCTCGACAGAAATCAGATGAAAGGATTTCTGTCGGTTTAAAATGTTGCTGAGCAAACGTAGACTTTCCAGAACCCGATGCTCCAATTAAGATAACAAG
>VYFM01000042.1 GCA_009842375.1 Candidatus Poribacteria bacterium
ACTGATACGAGATCAATGAAGAATTCTAATGGAAAATTTAAATTAGTCAACGGAGTATTACATTTTTCTTTTGATGGGAAAAGGTGGATACGTAAATTACCTATTGATGAATTTATGGAACCGCATGAGGAATTTGGGAACGGTGGTGAAGGTAGTGATTTTAATGGAAAAATACTTAAGTGGACAAGTGATATTGAAATTGTCTCTAAACAGAAATTTGACCGGTGAATTACTACCAACCGTATTGTAAACCGTAGGAGTGTTGAAGAATAGTGCAAATCTCAATGATTGCTGCTATAGATGAAAACCGTCTCATCGGTAATGGTCCACACATCCCTTGGAAATTACCTGCTGACTTAAGACACTTTCGTGAAATGACTATTGGAAAACCTGTCGTGATGGGACGGAAAACTTTTGAAACCCTTCCCCGTCCGTTAGATAAGCGCAGAAATATTATCTTAACACGCAATGAGGACTACAAAGCACCGAATGGCTGTATCGTTGCTCATTCAGTAGAAGACATTATTACAACTGTTGAGGAAATGTACGATGTTGATTCAACGGAACTCATGATATGTGGTGGTTCGCCAATATACGCTGCTTTTTTAGCGCACGCCACCCGACTCTACCTTACGCAGATTCACGCTACGTTTGAAGGAGATGTTTATTTTCCTGAATTTGATTGGAATGCATGGAATGAAGTGAAACGGACAGATTGTGAACCAGATGAGAAAAACCCTTATTCCTACAGTTTTCTGGTTTTAGATAGGAAGTAGGATGGAGTAAATTTGTGCTAAAATTATGTATGCTATCCGGTTCATTTGAATATGACTCGGAAGTGTCGTTGAATACGTTTAAGAGATATATTGAGAAAAATTATCCTATTCAAGCGAATATGATAGTCTACAAATCAGAAGATGATGATCCTTCCTTAGAAGTATTAGATGATGCTGATGTTTTGCTGGTCTATACTCGTCGTCTGAATACAGATGGTGCATCCCTCAAGCGATTTCAAGAGTATTGTGGAGCAGGTAGACCAATTGTCGGTGTGAGAACTGCAAGTCATGCTTATCAAAATTGGTTGGAATTTGATAAAGTGGTGTTAGGAGGGGATTATCAAGGACATTATGGACACGGTCCTACTGTGCAATTGGAAACGGTGGCAACAGAACATCCGATTTTGGAAGGGATTCCTAATTTTGAGAGTTACGGAAGTCTTTATAAAAATCCTATGCTTCGGGACGATACGACTGTGTTGTTGATGGGTCGGACAGATGAACAAACGGAACCCGTGGCATGGACACGTATACATAATGGTGGACGTGTCTGTTATACTTCATTGGGACATCAGAAGGATTTTGAGTTAGATGCATTTTTGCGATTTCTGGCGAATAGTGTTCTTTGGGTGTCGAAACATATTTAGAGAAGAGTTATTTTGATATATGGATACATTAACGATTACGAATGGCAACATCTATACGCCGAATCATTATGGTCATGGGACTGTAGCCATTCAAGGGGATACAATAACAACAATTACAAAGGAACAACTTCCTCCTTCAGATGAGGTAATTGATGCGACGGGATGTCTTGTGATTCCTGGTCTGATTGATGGATTGATTCATGGCGGTGGTGGTTGTGACAGCATGACCGGCAAAGCCGAAGACATTGGGACAATTGCACGTGCACATGCTGTTAATGGTGTTACATCGTTAGTGGTTGGTATTTCTTCGGGAAGTATGGCGCAGATAAATGCATCGTTAGATGCTATAGCACAAGTTGTTGATGAACCGGTTGATGGTGGAGCCAGAATATTAGGGTCGTATGTTGAGGGTAAGTTCGGGAGTCTTGAGAAGAATGGCGCGCAGAATGCTAAGTATATTACACCGCCGAATTTTGAAGAATTCCATGCGATGTGGGCAGCGTCTGATGGTACTTTAAAAGTGATTTCAGTTGCACCAGAAAATGATGATAATTTGCAGTTTATTAAACATCTTGCGGAGTATAGGGAAGAAGCGTATAACAATATCGTTATTGCTATGGGGCATACAAATGCGACGTATCAACAAGCGATGGATGCTATTGATGCGGGAGTGACACGTGCTACACATACCTATAATGGTATGAGCGGCATGCATCATCGTGATCTTGGTGCGCTTGAGGCAGTATTTGATCACCCGGGTATACATGCCGAATTAATCGTGGACGAACACCACGTTCATCCTTTTTGGGGTAAGTATTTGATACAACATAAAGGTGTTTCAGGAGTAGGATTGATAACAGATTGCACCGAACATGCTGGACTGATCGAGGAAGCGTGGCAGCAGGACGCGATCTATGAAGAGGAGCATGACGCGTATCGACTAAATGAGATGGCTGATATAGATACTCCTAAATACATAAAAGATGGCGCGATGTGGTTGGATGTTGGCAAACCTACCGAACGGCTTGCTGGGGCAATTATTACCCTTATGGATGGTGTTAGAAATGTGATGAAATGGGGATTTTCATTAGAGGATGCGTTAACGATGGCAACATTAACACCTGCCCAGAATTTAGGTATGGATGATAGTGTTGGTTCACTTGCTCCCGGAAAAGCTGCGGATGTCGTTATTGTTGATGAAAAGTTGAATGTTGAGAGGTTGATTC